>JAUYCD010000124.1 GCA_030692375.1 Candidatus Latescibacter sp.
AGAAATTACAGATAGAGTGAACATATGTTACATCGAAAATAATTCAATTTTGAAGAAATTAAGGTAAATATTCTTCTATCATTTTATTATATAAGCACTTAAGATTAATGCGTAAAAATTTTGTGAATAATCCGGGTTAAACGTTATCTGGATGAAAATTTAGGTGAAAAAATACCTGATATATGGTCTGACATTTTTGTTGCTTCCGGTAATGAGGCTTTAGGTTACCCCACCCAGAAACCTGAAGCCCTGCTTGAGCGTATCATAAAAGCATCTTCGAACGAGGGGGATGTGGTACTCGATCCCTTCTGCGGGTGCGGGACAACGGTCACTGCGGCGGAAAAGCTGAACCGCCGCTGGATCGGCATCGACATCACCCATCTGGCCATCACGCTCATCAAACACAGGTTGGAGGATTCATTCCGTCAAGAGCTTTCACCCTATGAGATCATCGGCGACCCGAAGGATTTGGCGAGCGCCCGGGCGCTTGCCGAGGCGGACAAATTTCAGTTCGAGTGGTGGGCGCTTTCGCTGGTGGACGCCCGTCCCGCGCAGGACAAGAAGAAAGGCGCCGACCGTGGGGTGGACGGCTACATGTATTTCTTCGACGACGAGAGCGGGAAGGCGAAAAAGATCGTGGTGCAGGTCAAGGGAGGTCATGTCTCCGCCGCGCAGGTGCGGGATTTGAAAGGAACGCTGGAGCGCGAGAAAGCAGTTATCGGAGTGTTCATCACCCTCTCGGAGCCATCGGCCCCCATGAGGGCGGAAGCTGCCGACGCGGGGTTCTACGAAATTATACATCCCATCAGCGGCCAGGGGATGAAATTCCCCCGCATCCAGATATACACGATAGAGGAGCTTTTAAACGGAGCGCTGGTGAAGATTCCCGCCCACGCGCTGGAGGCGACCATAAAGAAAGCGGGACGGGTGCAAAAGCAAGGGAACGAATCAGAGCAGACGAAACTCCTTTAAACCAAATAACAGATATATGCGTCTAAAATTAGATAAGTATTTTTAATAATTTTAACTAGTGCGGGGAATTGTAACTCTATGAAAAAAAAGGTGCTGATAGTAATCGGGATCGTTTTTCTGGCATTTTTAACCTGGCGCGTTGTCGGGCTGATAAGCAAGAAATCCATGACAACTGTAAAACGCCCGGCGAGGCCGCCGGTAGCGGTGATGATAGACAATGTAACATATGCTCCCATCAAGGAAATCCGTGAGTTCACCGGTACGGTATATCCTATCTACCAGTATGTTGTCGCCCCCAAGGTGTCCGGAAGGATCATTAAAATCCGGAAACGGATCGGAGATCCGGTCAGCCGGGGGGAAGTCATTGCCCGTATTGATGACGCCGAATACCAGCAGGCCGTGTTGGAAGGAGAAGCGAATCTGAAAATCGCTCAGGCTACCCTTACAGAATCAAAAGGACAAGCCGAGCTGGCCAAACAGGAATTGGACCGGGCAAAATCTCTCAATGAAAAAGGCATTGCCTCTCCTTCCGAACTCGATGCGGCGGTGACCAACAATACCGCCCTGGAGTCCCGACTGAAGCTGGCTATGGCGCAAGTCGACCAACGTAAGGCTTCCCTCAATTCCGCTAAAATTCGGTTGAGTTACACCGTTCTCAACGCCACTGAACCCGGTTTTATCGGCGAACGGTTTGCGGATGAAGGGGCGCTGCTCGCACCCAATTCCCCGGTGGTGACAGTATTAGGTTATGACAGGGTCATCGTGCGCACTACTGTAGTGGAGCGCGATTACGGTCGTATCAGTGTCGGCCAGGCAGCCGATGTCATGGTGGATGCCTATCCTGACGAACATTTTTCCGGCAAAGTCGCCCGTATCGCGCCCATGCTTCAGGAATCCTCCCGGGTGGCGAAGATGGAAGTGGAGGTCGCCAATAATTCGCACATACTCAAGCCTGGCATGTTCACCAAGGTCAGGGTGGTGCTTGCAGAGAACGATAATGCTCAGACAGTACCCAGCCAGGCTGTTGTGAACCTTCAGGGCAATCCCGGCATATTTGTCATCGACAAAGCAGAGCCTGTGGCACACTTTCTTCCGGTGAAGCTGGGAATTGCAACCCTCGACAGAACCGAAATTCTTTCACCGAAAATTGACGGCGCGGTGGTCACTTTGGGACAGAACCTTTTGACAGAAGGAAGCCGGGTAATTCTTCCACAAAAAAGAAGCCCCGGCGGCAGAAGAGGAGGAGTTGACTCTTCCAGCAAGGAGCCGGCAAAATGAATATATCCGAGGGATCGGTACATCGCCCGATTTTGACCTTCATTATCTTTCTGACCATTGTGACTTTGGGTATGGTGTCGTTTTCACGGCTGTCTATCGATCTCATGCCGGAAGTCACTTATCCCACGATCTCCGTCGTCACCACGTATGAAAATGTGGGACCGGAAGAGATGGAAGAGATGATAACACGCCCAATCGAGGAAACGCTAGCTTCGGTGCAGGGCGTGCAGGAGATGACTTCCACCTCCAACCAGGGATCGAGCCAGGTGCGTGTTTCCTTCATCTGGGGGTCGGACCTTGATTCGGCCGCCAATGATATTCGTGACCGTATCGACCGGGTTATGGGGCGTCTGCCGGAAGATGTCACCCGCCCGATGATCCGTAAATTTGACATTTCCATGATGCCGATTGTTACCCTTGGCATCTCGAGCTCCATGAATCCGCGCGACCTGCGCCAGTTTGTGGAGGACGAGGTGATATACCGTCTGGAACGTGTACCGGGTGTGGCCGCGGCGACTACCCGCGGGGGACTGCTCCGCGAGATTCATGTGGAGCTCCATTCAGACCAGATGAAAGCCCTGGGTCTTTCCACGGATATTATTCTCAGTTCACTTAACAGTGAGAACAGCAATATCCCGGCGGGCCTGTACCAGAAAGGCAATCTGGATGTGCTGGTGCGCACCCAGGGCGAATACCAATCGCTGGATGAGGTCAGGAATACGGTAATTGCCACCAAAGGTGGCGCTCCCATCCGTGTCATGGATGTGGCCGATGTAATCGATTCCTGGCAGGAAGTCCGCTCCTTCGACCGTATCGATGGCCAACCGGGGCTCCGGGTATCTGTGAACAAGCAGTCCGGAACCAACACGGTGAAGGTGGCGCAAGCCATCATGGAGGAAGTAACCCGTATCAACCGTGACCTTCCCCAGATTCAGGTCATCCCAACGATGGACACCTCCATATACATCAAGCGGTCCATCGCCAATCTCGGAGAGGCTGCCATGATGGGCGGAATCCTGGCGATCATTATTCTTTTCTTGTTCCTCCGCAATATTTCTACCACCGCTATCGTAGCTGTGGCGGTTCCCATTTCAATTATTGCCACATTCGGGCTTATGTATTTCGGCGGATTTACGCTCAATGTCATGACACTGGGTGGGCTTTCTCTGGGCGTCGGCATGCTCATGGACAACTCCATTGTAGTGCTGGAAAATATCCATCGACACCGGGAGAACGGACTTCCCCCAGTCAAGGCTGCTCTGACGGGAACCTCCGAGGTCTGGTCGGCTATTATGGCCGGCACCCTGACCCATATCGTGGTCTTCTTCCCGGTGGTGTTCATGCAGGGCATATCGGGTATCATGTTCAAACAGATGGCGTATGTTGTGAGCTTTTCCATGGTCTGTTCCCTGGTGGTTGCCACTACTCTTGTTCCCATGCTCTCCTCCAAATTCGTTAAATATCAGATACCGGATGAATCGAGGAAAAAGGGCGGCCTGCAGAAGGTATATGCGGTAAGCGAACAGACATTCCGCCGGGTCGAACAAGCGTATGGCCGCGCTCTGCGATGGGCTTTGGGTAACAAAAAGACGGTGCTGATCATATGCGGTGCGCTATTCATGATTTCGCTGTTTCTGGTTCGTTATGTCGGAGTGGAGCTTATGCCGCAGGCGGATGAAAGCGAGGTTACGGTGAACCTGGAGATGGCGGTCGGAACCCGTCCTAATATTATTAACGAGATCACGATGACGGCGGAAGATATCATCCGCAAAAATGTACCCGAGAGGCGGGTCATGGTCACCCGTGTGGGAGGAGGTGGAGGATACGGTTCTTCCAGCGGCCCGCAAACTGCCGATATTACCATAGGAACAGTACCCAAAAGTGAGCGCAAGCGGAGCAGCGAGCAGATCGCCGCAGACCTGAGAAAACAGCTTTACGGCCTGCCTGGAGTGGTAGTGCGCACCAGGGCGGGGCAGGGACTCTTTATGCTGCGCATGGGTTCATCTTCTTCAGACGCTGTTAGTGTAGAGGTACGGGGGTATGACCTGAAGACCGCCGGTGATTTTGCCAAGGAAGTCGATGAGGCAGTCCGTCAGGTCCCCGGCATCACCGACACCCGTATCAGCCGTGAAGAAGGAAGTCCCGAACAGATTATACGTATCGACCGTCAGAAGGCTGCGGACCTCGGCCTGACCGTATCCAGGATAGGCAACTCTCTTCAGACGGCGGTCGGGGGCACCCGCGCATCGTATTTCCGTGAAAGTGGAAAAGAATACAATATACTGGTACGGCTCAGCGAACCGGACCGGAAGAATCTATCCGATATTCTCGATCTCACCGTGCTCAATAGCCGCGGCGAGCCGGTCATCCTCCGTAATGTGGTGAATACTACTCCCCGCGAAGGACCGGTGCGCATCGAAAGGAAAAACCAGGAACGGATCATCACCATAAACGCCAACTTTACCGGGCGTGACATGGGTTCGGTCATTACCGATATCTGGAAACAAGTGCATACTCTACCCTGGCCCAAGGATTTCGTGGTCCAGTTCGGCGGGGATTACGAGCAGCAGCAGAAAGCATTCAACGAGCTTATGTTCGCCTTCCTTCTTGCTCTCTTCCTTGTGTATATGGTGATGGCGGGGCAGTTTGAATCGTTCCGCGACCCGTTCATAATCCTGTTTGCGGTGCCGATGGCGCTCATCGGTATTACCGTGACCATGATCGCCTCCGGAACCATTTTCAGCATGAATGCCTTCATTGGCTGCATCATGCTGGCGGGCATCGTAACCAACAACTCCATTCTTCTGGTGCACTATGCCAATATTCTGCGCCGCAGAGACGGGATGGAGGTCATGGAGGCGATCTGTCTTTCCGGTTCGCGGCGGCTCCGTCCGATTCTCATGACCACCACAGTGACAGTGCTGGGGCTTACACCCCTGGCTCTCGGACTGGGAGAAGGCGGTGAAGCACAGTCGCCCATGGCGCGTGTGGTGGTTGGGGGGCTGACAAGTTCCGCACTCATCACCCTCTTTCTTGTGCCGGTGGTATACTATTTGTTTGAAAGCAGAGCATCGAAAAAGAAGAAAGAAGAGAACGTTTCTGCCTGAAGCTTTTTTCAGCGTCGCTTTAATGCTCTATTACTTTACAGGAGTAGCCCCTTGACGAGACATATAACAATTTTATCTATTTTCGTTTTATTAACGCTTTTTGCCGGTTTTGCCGCATCCGCAGAATCGGGAGCGGGAGTCATGGAGCAGAATCCTTTCGCTGCAGTTTCCGGAAAGGATACTCTTCGGATCAATATCCATGATGCAGTATTTATGGCTCTGGAAAATAATCCCACGGTAACCATCCAACGTCTGGCCCCGGACATATATCGCTCTTATGCGAAAGAACAGAAAAGTACCTATGATCCCCAGATTGCCGCGACAGGCAGCCAGATATCGAGCAGGAACCAGCGGTTTCTGGGCATCCAGCGGCAAGCGGTGGATTTAGAACAGAAGCGTAACCTCTACAACTTCGGGTTTACCGAAGTACTGCCTACCGGGACGACCCTGACTGCCAGTTCTTCTCTCTCGAGCACGATTTCTAATATTTACGCAGACCAGTATTCCGGCGTTGTTGGATTTACTGTTACTCAGTCTCTCCTCCAGGGATTCGGGACGGGAGTGAACCTGGCCAATATCCGCAAGGCCAATCTCGATGTTGAGATTTCGAAAGCCGAACTAAAAGCAGTAGCCGAAGAAGTGGTGTCGAGTGTAGAAAAGGCTTACTGGGAAATCTATCTCACCCGGGAAGAAGTGAACATCACAAAAAAATCTCTTGAGCTGGCAAACCGACAGTTGGATGAATCGCAGGAACGTGTAGCGGTGGGCAAGCTCCCGGAGCTGGAGCTGGCCGCAGTCCGTGCGGAAGTGGCAACCCGGAATTCGGTGCTTATTGATGCGCAGAGCAAGTATGAACAGGCCTGTCTCAATTTTCTTTTCCTCCTGAATCCCAAGACGCAAAGCACCTGGGCGGCGGTACCGCTTCCTTTGGACAAGCCCTTTATTCCGATCGACACCCTGGACACCATTGCAGTACATGAAGCGCTGGGGCTGAAGTACCGCGCCGATCTCCAACAGGCCAGGTTTTCACTTAAAAAGGGCGACCTGGATGTGGTACGCACGAAAAACGGTCTTCTACCAAAGTTGGATTTGTTCATCAGCCTGGGAAAGAATTCGTACGCCCAAACATTCAAGAGCGGTCTGCCCGATGTGAACAGCCCATTCCACGATCTGACCGGAACCCTGACACTAGGATTGCCTCTAACGAATCAAAAAGCCAGCGCGTTGTTCACCCGCGCCAAGCACACTCGTCAGCAGATGGATCTTTCCGTAAAAAACATGGAGAGAATGGTGCAGCGCGATGTTCGTTCGGCCTATATTGAGGTACTTCGGTCGAAACAACAGATCACTGCGACCCAGGTCACCCGCGCCCTGCAGGAAAAGAATCTGGAAGCCGAACAGGAAAAATTCCGGGTCGGGAAATCCACCAATTTTCTCGTGTTGCGGGCGCAGCGTGATTTCATCGCCAGCCAGAGTGATGAGGCTCAATCCATGGTGGCATACCTGGCAGCGCTGATCAATTTGCAGCTCATGGAAGGAACCCTTTTGGACCGCAGGGGAATAACCAGTATCACGGAACTGTAATCACCTCACCCTTCTTACAACTCACTCCTGATTCCCTTTTTGTGCAACTCAACTTTTGTCTTGTCGTCTTTTTTCTTGATTTTGGTTAGTTTCTCTCCCTATATTTTGCTATTGTTAAAATTGTACCTGATTGGGAAAAAGGAGGAACAATGAGTCGAACCAGGCGTGAATTCATGAAAGATATAGCGGTTGCCGGTGCAGCTATCTCTTCCGGAACTATCATCGGATCAGAAAAAGTGAAGGCTGAGGAAACCGGCTCTACTCAAGAGACGTCACGATGTCCCTATTTTGATCAACCCATGTATTGCAAAGGGCTGACACAAGATGGAAAACCCATGTGTGATAAATAGATGCCGAAACGGCTTCATCGTTTCCGCGAAGCGGCAACAAGTTCGGCATGACACGTGTCATCCTGAATTCATTTAAGAACCTAAATTAGTGTGTAAAGGAACCTGTATGAGAAGACTCATTTTTATTATAACAATTTTCATAACCTTTTTTGCCGTGATACAACCCGGTGCGGTTGGAACCGGAAAAACTGTCCTGTTCATGCCTTTCTATGATGACAGCGGATATCGCGGACCCTGGCTGCTTCGATATGAAATCCCTATCATGCTCGGCGATATGATCGGCGATTCCTATTACACCGTTGTTTCCATGGACTCGGTCAGGGCGCGCATGGAAAAACCCAGGAAGAAAAGTCTTTTCTTCCGCTTTATAAATGTTTTCATGAATCAGAAAGAAAGGCAAAGAGTACTTTCGGATACAGAGGTCTGCTCCATCGCCCGTCAACTTGGTGCAGATATTGCCGTGGTTGGAACGATTGATGATTACACTTACAAGCGCATCGGCGGCGGTGAACCCTTTGTCGGCGGGTACAAGTACTTTAACGCCAAAGTGGTGCTCGACCAGGTGAAGATTCTCAATGTCGCCACAGGCCGTCAGTTAGGGAAACTGATTCATGGTGAGGATTCCAAGTCCGAAAAAGGTCTGGGGCTTGAGCTATTCGGGAAGGAACGGCGGAGAGACTATGAATTCTACAGTCTGGACAGCCTTGATTTCGGATCGAAGCGATTCCTTGGAACCTTGATGGGACAGGCAACCGTAGAAGCGCTCAACAAGGTAAATAAGGAGATTAGAGCGGTTATCACACTGCCAGACACGAACTGGTATAGCTACAAGAAATTCCGTGTTCTTCTCATCGAAAGTGGTGTGGTAACCATCAATGCAGGCTCGTTGGACGGAGTCAAACCGGGGGATCGATTCAGAGTGTACACCTCCGATTCCGGCACCCCGGTGGGGAAGATCAATGTTACCACAGTCTGGTCGGAACGGACTTCCAAAGCAGAAATTCTGGATGGCAAGGATGAAATCCGTGTGAATGATGTCATCATGCCGGATTTAGGGCAATAGAGGCCCAAAATCATCCTCACCCCCTATTCCCCCTCTCCAGCATTCAAAAGAGGGGGAATTTTTCTCTCACAACCGCGATTTATTGTTTCACTGTTCGTTTATGAAAGAACCTGGGGAGTAAACCGGTGTTTGCTTAATCTTTCCGATAAAGTTTTGATCAATAATATATCGTTCATCACAGACATCGTGGAGCTCCCGGGCGATTGAATTCCTCGAGTAGTACAAACTTACCATTACTCCGGCGTCTTTGGCATCTTTAACAACGGGTGCAAAATCTCCGTCTCCAGCAATGATCGCTGCACGTTGAATCGATCTGTTCCATGCAGAACGGACAAAATCGACCGCAAAAAGAACATCGATTCTTTTCTGCTCGAATTTCATCGTAGAGTAGCTGCATTGATCGCAAGAAAAATCCCTTTTGACCAAAATTCCGAATTTTATCTCAAAATGCGGAATGAGTTTGAGCCTGTTAAAAAAACGGGTCTGGTTGGCATGTACCAGTTTTTCCTGATCGGTAGGGGGGTCGCTTCTATAAGTGGGGCATATATAGTAGTATGTTCTAAACAATGTGCTTCCGGCAGAGATGAATTCCTGGAGCTTTTGAAAATCTATTTTAGCTGAATCGAATTCATTTCGAAGAATTTTTGCCAGATAACCGCCATCGATAAAAAGAGCCATTTTATCCATTGTTTACTCCAAAAAAAAGAGTGAGAAAATAGAGTTACCTACTTCCCCACTCTGAAATATTTACCTGCTGTTCCGTGGAAGGGCAGGGGCGCGATATAAACAGTATACCAAAATTTAATAAAAATTCATGAATTGTCAAGAAGAAAAACATTTTTATTTAACTTCTCCGATTATACAACTGTTCCAATTTTATATTTGGAATTGCAATAGTAGGGCAAAGGAATCTATTCCTAAAATGGGCAATATAATCTGTGTGGAATAGAGGACTATTCATCACGGATCCCGGAAATAAATTCCTCGGTCATGCTGAAAGCCTGCTCATCGGTGAATTGACGGGGCGGATGTTTCATGAAGAAGGAAGAAGGTGAATAGAGAGGTCCTCCCTTCCCTCGCTCCAGGGCAAGCTTGCAGCACCGTATGGCGTCTATGGCGACCCCCGCGGAATTGGGTGAATCCTCTACCGAGAGACGAAGTTCAATGTTCATGGGAACATCGCCGAACAGTTTCCCTTCCATACGGAGGAAGCAGACTTTGTTGTCTTTCTGCCAGGCCACCCAATCGCTCGGCCCGATGTGGATATTTTCGGGGTCCAGCCTCTCCCCTACCACCGACTGAACCGCTTCGGTTTTAGAGATGCGTTTCGATATAAGCCTGTTTTTGTTGAGCATATTGAGAAAGTCGGTGTTCCCCCCGGTGTTAAGCTGGTAGGTTCTTTCCAGTTTGACTCCGCGTTTTCTGAAAAGATCGGTCAACACACGGTGAGTGATGGTGGCGCCCAGTTGAGCTTTTATGTCATCTCCTATAACCGGGAGGTTCTTTGCCCGGAATTTCTCCGCCCAATCCGGATTACTGGCGATAAAAACCGGCATATTGTTAATAAACCCGATTCCGGCGTCCAGCGCGCATTGGGCATAAAACTTTACCGCTTCCTCAGAACCGACCGGAAGATAATTCACCAGCATTTCCGCCCCTGATTCCTTTAAAGTGCGCACCACATCTTCGCTCGTGGCTTCCTTCTCATCGCTTAAAAGGAAAGTATACTTTTCGTCATATTCTTTCATGTGCTCTGAAAAACCATCGAGAATCCGACCCATTTTTACCTTGATACCGGTTTTCGGGAGATATTGACAGAAGACGCAGGTGCAGTTGGGCAAAGCAAATATGGCATCGGAAACATCCTGCCCAACCTTGCGTTTATCAATGTCAAAAGCGGCAACAACCTCGATATCGCAGGGTTTGTAACCGCCAAGCTCCCAGTGCATCAGCCCAATCGCATTCTTGCTGGATTTATCTTTATAGTAGGTAATACCCTGAATAAGGGAACTCGCACAGTTACCGATTCCTGAAATAGCGATCTTGATTTTATTCATGATCACCTCCCAAAAAAATACCCATATATTAATAAAACCAATTATTCATAGCCACAGTATAAAAAATCTATCTAAGATACCGTATTCCTATAAAGGAACCAGCCGGTAAAAAAGAGATTGACCTTATATAGACCGCGCCTCATCCTGACAATTATATATCACAATGAGTGGAAAAGCAAGAGAAAGAATACATTAAACAAACGGTCTTTATGGATTCTCGTCCTAGTGTAACAATCGGAGGGAGATTTCTGTTCACAAACCGAGTATATTCGCCGCAAAGAGAATATTTTATGTTACGTATGAACCACTCAGTTCAAATTTATCTCATTCCTTTCATTATCCATTATCCTTTTGTTTCTATTAATTCAGCCGGTTTTTCTGACTCAAGATATGGAATGCAAATCTTCACAATGACTCCGAACAGTACAAACATGCATAGAAGCATGGCCAGTATGTGAAGAGACCAGAATACCCAGTATGTCAGAGGAAAAGACCGTCGCACGAGATCAAGTACGAGGAGAGCAGACCATATAACTCCCGGTATGAAGAGGAGCACTTTGAACTTATACCACCGGGCCGGCCTGGTGGCCATGACCGACAAACCGCCTAATAATCCGAGAAGGCTCGGAAATCCGTATAGATATCCCAACCAAAACGAATTACGTTCAAAATCGCCTGCATCGACGCTGTACCACCTTCTCATAATCGCTTCTATAAAAAGAGAGCCGGCATACAGAAGTATATATCCGCAAAGCAAAATAAACATGAGCATGGCTGTCATGAAGGTATACCGTACGGTCTTGCTCGACGATACTGCATCAAAAAACTTTTTTTTTGGTATGAAATCGGTTTTTTTTTCCGATTGCGGCAGTGATGTTTCATTTTCCATATTTTTCCCTTCCAGTGCTGCCAATTCTTATTTTTTGCCTCAATTGGTGAAGGCGTAAACGGGTCCGTCTCTCCCTTGTCAAGATAAGCTCCAACCATCGCACTCTTTTAGTGAGATCCCATGAATTAAAAAGAAGATACAAAATGAGGTAAAATTGACCCTGAAACAGTATCCTGGCAATCAGCCGCTGAAAAGGACCCGGAAAGATGTGCTCAATCAAAAATTCCAATAGCACAAAACCGGCAAAAAATAAAATACCTATCAGCAGAATTTCTTTTGTTTTCACCCGATCTCCGTTTTCTGAATGTCATACGCCGCCATATATTCCCCCGACTACCCGGCAAGTCTCAAACCTTCATCCCATGAGAATCAACTTGCTGTCTATAATTTACAATGACGTATCTTTAAACGCAAGAAACGTTATTGAAAAAAGATAAGGAAGAAAGAAGAAGGATGAAAGAAGAAGAAAGCTCCTTTTGTCTCAGCATGGTATCATTGCTGAGATTAGTATAACATACAGTATAATATGGCAGTTATAAACATGGTAATAAATTATTTCGCAAAACCGTATCACTGTCTCATTTTTTGTGAAGATTTCCAAACACCAGGTATGGTGTAAAAAATGACCTGACAATGCATATCTTATTGTTATTGCAATAGTTATATCCGTATGGCGGTTTGTGGGTTTAGCAATACTATGATTTGGCACAGATATTGCGATAATATGCTCGCATTATAAAGCAGTAACAGAAAATGACAAGTAAAAATGCTGCATGAGGTAACTACAATGAACAAAGAACTTATTTATCACACGACCTTGATTATTATCAGAATTGGCTTTTGCATTCTCACAAGCGGTCTCATCGCAAGTCAATTCTCACATACACTTTCAATTCTATAAGGAGGATTTTTCCATGAAAACCAATTTCGCTAATACCTGTGATTACCTCTTGATCGGGGGGCTGATTTCCTTCATCGTTTTCAGCGGATACATTTTCAGCCAGTTCTCAACCTTGATCTCCATTTTGTAATCGTTCTCTTCTCTCCACACTTAGAGCGCCGTCATCGAATATGATAACGGCGCTTTTTTTTCTCTTTTCACTGCTGCTTTCTTTGTTCGAGGTATTATCAGCCTGATCATCTTAAAATTATCTTTCTTTTTTCTTGCAAAATTTGTCAGTATAACATCATATTATTACAGGATTGGACTAAATCCTGCAATAAGAACAAGAAAACATTCTTCTTTCCCTATTCATCTTCGCCATGTATGAGGTACTCATTTGCTGAAATTAATCGCCGGACTCATTCCCTGGGTGGATATCATTAAAGCCGCGCCCCAGATTCTTTCAGCCGCCAAGGACTTGCTGGACGGCGCTCCAAAACCCAGGCCCGAAGCGCCCGAACCCTCTCATTACGCAGAAAAACATTCCACTGAGGAATCTATCCGCATTCTCCAGGAAGAAGTGACACAACTCCGGCAATATGCCACGGAACTCCAGGCGGATTCGCGCCGTCAGGCCTCCCTCATCCAGCGCATCGCGGAACATGACCAGCAGGTTTCCGTACTCCTGGAAGTGGTTCGTGTACGGTTGATCCTCGCCATGGGTCTGGCGGCCGGCTCACTGGTGGGATTGATAATCTGCGTGATTATCATGTTAAAATAGCAGCAAGGTGACAAAGCAAAAGACAAGGTGCAATCATGACTTTTGATTCCACCATGTAGATTTTCTTAATAAATTTTTTCTGCCCTATCCTCTTCATCTTTTTCTTGTCTGAACCTTGATTCGCATGATTAAAGGATTTGCACGATTTAAATATGACGACATAAGAAATTGCGCATTTTTTTAAGTGTTTAGATCCTGAAACGAGTTCAGGATGACACGTGTCATGCCGAACTTGTTTCGGCATCTATTGAAAAGAAACGTTATCATCCCATCTTTTCATCATCTTTTATCACATACATCACACGCATCAGCGGTTCAGACAGTCTTCTATCTTCTGTATTTCATCCTTCAGTCTTATCTTTTCATCTTGCGCGCCCCACTATTGAATCATATCATACTACAAAAAATCCCCTACCTTTTTTCAGCGACTGGAGAGACCATGTATACCACATCTCACTTTCCTCTGCGCCATTTGTGTTCAGTTTTTGTTCTTGCATTCTGGTTTTCTGCGCCAGCCTTCCCGGCGGAGACGATAAAACCGCCCGAGGATTTCATCGGCCACCCGGTGGGCGCAGATTACAAGCTGGCGCGCTGGCAGAAAATCGTCGATTATTTCCGGTATGTGGGAAACAATTCCGACCGGGTGAATATCCGTGATATGGGAACCACCACGGAAGGCCGTCCGTTCATTTTCGCAGAGATTTCCTCTTCGGATGCCCCCGGAGAGCTTGCCCGGCAGCGTGAAAACCAGCACAAGCTTGCCGACCCCCGGCTTATCAGGAATGCAGAGGAAGAACGCCGGCTGGTCGCGGAGAGCAAGGTGGTGGTGTTTATCAACTGCAACCTGCATTCCACTGAGATTGCCTCCAGCCAGATGGCCCTGGAGCTGCTCTATGACCTGGCAGCCGGGAATTCGCCTCAGATCAGGGAAATCCTGGAACGGACTGTTATCCTTCTGGTTCCATCGGCCAACCCGGATGGCCTCGAAATGGTTATTGACTGGTACGAAAAGTCTCTGGGAAAACCGTGGGAAGGCTCCGGTATGCCCTGGATTTATCATAAGTATGCCGGACATGACAATAACCGTGACTGGTTCATGCTGAACCTCAAGGAAACGCAGCTCGAAACCAGGGTGATGTTTCAGGAGTGGTATCCCAACATCGTATATGATATCCACCAGATGGGCAATTTGGGGCCGCGCCTCTTTGTGCCGCCTTTTTTCGATCCCAAAAATCCGAACATCGACCCACTGAACGACCACATGATGCTCATCCTTGGCGGCCACATCGCCGCTGAACTTACCCGGGCGGGGAAAAAAGGAGTTCTCCACAATGCCATGTATGACAACTGGTGGAACGGCGGCTTCCGTACTGTGGTGTACCGCCACAACATGGTTGGCATTCTCACCGAAGCAGCGAGCGTTAATATCGCTTCTCCGGTCTTTCAGCAGAAGAGCGAGCTCCGGGGAAACCTGCGGGGCATGACCGATTACTCCATGACCGTCAACTTCCCCGATCCATGGCCCGGCGGCTGGTGGCGGCTGCGGGATATTGTGGACTATGAAAAAATCTCCTGCATGAGCGTTTTCACCCTTGCTGCCCGTTACCACGATCTCTTCCTGTCAAATGGAGTCAAGCTGGCCCGTGACGCACTGGAGCGAGGCAAAACCGAGCCCCCGTTCGCCTGGCTGGTCCCTCCCGACCAGCACGATCCCGGAACCGCGGTCGAAATGCTGCGGATACTTCATGATACAGGGCTGGAAGTACACCAGGCGGAAGAGAAATTCACCGCCGACGATGTACCCTATCCCGCCGGAACTTATATTCTCTACTGCGCGCAGCCCTACCGCGCTCATCTGAACGACATGATGGAGCCTCAGGTGTATCCAAACCGAGTGCAGTATCCCGGCGGGCCTCCGGAGCCTCCCTACGATATAGCCGGATGGACCCTGCCCTTGCAGATGGGAGTGCGTCGGGTGTCGGTAAACCAGCCGTTTACCTGCCGTGCAAAAAAAGTGGACACGATTCCCAGACCCAAAGGAAAAATAAAGGAAGAAAAAAACGCCGCCGGGTATGTGGTCAGAGCCGGTGCAAATGATGATTTCCGTTTGATCAACCGTATGAATCGGGCCGGAATTCAGTACAAAATCATCTCTTCCGGAAACGGCTGGATGAAACCGGGGGGCCAAGAACTGCCGCCTGGTTCACTGTATATCCCCGAAGCAGATAAGGTGAGGCGGGCTGAAGCGAAACTCCTGAAAGGAATCTCTTCCGAGCTCATCGGAATCCCCCGCCCTGACGAGAAGATGCGAGCTTCCCTCCGTACAGTTTCCACTCCCCGTGTGGGAGTGTATCAATCGTGGGCCGCAGTTATAGATGAAGGATGGACCCGGTTTGTCCTCGATTCGTTCGAATTCTCGTATGCCACAGTTCACAATCCGGAAATCCGGGCCGGGAACCTGCAGAAACGCTATGATTGCCTGATCCTCCCTTCCCAGGGGGAGAGAGCGATCATGGAAGGTCTCGCCCCTGATTCCACAGAGCCTCAGTATACCGGAGGCATCGGCCCCGAAGGCATCACCTGCCTGCAAAATTTTGTGGATGCGGGAGGAACACTGGTCTGCATCGATGAGTCATGCGGTCTTCCAATACGCTATTTCAACATTCCGGTACGCAATGTGCTCAGCGGGAGAAAAACCGAAGAATTCTACTGTCCCGGTTCGATTCTACGGGTGCGGATGGACAACAACCATCCACTGGGATACGGCATGCCAGAGTGGGTATCAGGCTATTTTGCTCGCTCCCAGGCATTCGAGGTGACCAAACCTTCCGAGAAGGATGGCAAAGAAAAACCATTTCAAACTGCAGTAGTCGCCCGGTATGCCGACACAGTGCTCCTGGAGAGCGGATGGATAATAGGAGAAGGGCTGATTATGGATAAACCGTCGGTTGTCGAGGTTTCTTATGGCAAAGGGAAGATTGTACTACTCGGATTCCGGGTGCAGCACCGGGGCCAGCCACACGGCACCTTCCGGCTTTTGTTCAATGCGCTTGTGGAAAGCGGGATGAAAAAATAAAACACGGGTTCAGGAAAAAGGCACAAAGGGAAAGAATGTCAGAATTACCGATAACCGGAATGAAATTTGAACAGGATGAAAAACGGCGATGATACTTTCATTCCACTTGACATCTTTCCCCGCTTTTGAGTATATACGCAAACACAACAGCGAGAAAAACCTTTTTATTAAAATCAGAGAGGTATATATGACGCTCAAGAAGGTTCTCGGTGCAGGCCTTTTATGTTTTTTTGTCGTGCAGGGATTTGCCCAGGCGCAGAAATTCGGCTGGTATACCGAGGGAGAGTTCAAACCGGCGAAAAGAATCATGTTTACCATCACTAACACTCTCGCCAGCGACTGGAAGGAATGTCCGGTTGTTATCAAGCGCAGCCAGCTTCCCACGCCAAACATTGCCGAGCGCTATATTACCGTGGTCGATCCTTCCCTTCCCTCCCTGCCTGAGCCGACCAGAGAGCAGCTCAGGGAGAAGAGTGGATACCTGTTCCGCGCCGAAACCTACGGGCACACAATAGAATACCAGCAGGACGATCTGGACAAGGACGGTATCTGGGATGAGCTGTTCTTCCTCACCGACATCAAAGCGCATGAAACAAAAACCATGTTCCTCTATATCGGCTACAGCGAGCGGGGGTTGTTCGAACACAAAACCCATGCCGGGATGGGCTACTACGGCCGTCACACGGTCCCCTTCTGGGAAAGCGAATACATAGCCTGGAAACTCTGGTATCCCACTAGTGTGGACATGCACGGCAAACGGGAACCGATGCTTACCGGATATTTTGAATACACCAAGAATCTTTCGGGATACTATATGCCGCACGAGTATGGCTCGGACATCATGACAGTATCGAATACTTTCGGAGACGGAGGCATCGGCCTTTACGAGAATTTGTCCGCGCCTGATTCCGTCTCGGTTCCCCGCTACAGCCCCTTTTTGAATAAAGGGCCCTATGTCGATACCCGTTACTCGTTCGATATAGTGGCCAACGGCCCCCTCCGGAGCATGATTCGGGTAAAAACCATGAACTGGAGAACCGGAAAGGGCATGTATGAAGCCGACCAGCTTTACACCGCTGTTGCACGCAAAAGCTGGTCCACCTGCCAGGTGAAATTTCCCCAGTTCTGGCCGGAAGAGCCTTCCACTGCCTTTGCCTGCGGCATCCGTCATATAATGAGCGAGTACGATACCTATCAGTCCGGCGGAACGGTCATATCATTCGGAAAGAATGTGGTGATTCAGGCGGCGATCGACAGTGTGAATGTGAAGGGACTGGTTCTGGATTTTGAGGGAATCGCCTTGACTGTCAAAGATATGTACAGGCCTCAGTACAAAAATATTAAAGTTTACGGCGGCAATCATACTTTCCGCATACCGGCGACTGAAGACCGGTCTTTCGACTATATGATCTTTGGGGCCTGGAACCAGGGGTCTGTCAACAAAACGGCTGATGAGTTTAAAAAATATGTTTTGACAGAGGCGGAACGGTATAATAATCCGGTCAAATTTGGGGAGTTCAGGTACGAGGAGAAACCATTAAAGTAGCGGAAAAGGATACGGTCAAATTGGCCAAACCGGATAAAGCTATCTTGTTATTTTTCTTATCTATTCATGGAGATCAAGATGAATATTCTCTTTGTCGGAGCGCACCCTGACGATATCGAAACCTTTGCCGGAGGAACAGCTGCCCGTTACCGTGACCGTGGGGATAACCTGTTTTTCTGTGCGGCGACAAACGGGAATGTGGGTTCCTCCACTATTTCACCCGGAGAGATAGCCTCCATTCGGCATGATGAGGCTAAAGCGGGCGCAGCGGTAGTTGGCGCGAAGCTGATCTGGCTGGATTTCGATGACGAATTCCTCATGGATTCACGCGAGACCAGGATGAAATTTATCAATGCATTCCGTATCGCCCGGCCAGATGTGGTTTTCTGTCACTCGAGAAACGATTACAATCCGGATCATTCCATCTCCGGCTATATTGTAGACGAATGCATTCACATGGCCGAAGTTGTATATAGACATCACCGAGACATTCGTCCGCAAAGTGGATATGGTAAGCAAGCATGTGAGCCAGAATCAGTGGATGAAAGATCTGTTCGGGTATGAGCTGGATGTGTTCCTGGAGATACCGGCAAAATTCCGGGGCTTGCAGGCCGGAGTAAAAATGGCCTAGGCTTTTAAACCCTCTCTGCGCTGCCTTTCCTCCCCCTCTATTATTCATAAGAGAGGGGGCCGGGGGGTGAGTTTATCCCGCCGCCTCTTTTATCGCTTCCGCTGCCCCTTTTTCCTGCTCCTCGGTCAGACATGAGGGGACCGGAATGAGTATTCCCCGGGCGAAGAGTTCATCGCTCCTGGGGCAGGCGCCCTTGCCGTAATCGTAGACACTCTCACGGTTAGCTTCCAGATTCCAGGGATTGCCCGCCGGAGATAGCGGAGTTTTTTCCACCAGGGCCGGGATGTTGCAGTAGATGTGATATTTGTACTCCGCCAGCCGCCAGATGTTGTGGAGGCCTGATTCTTTCATCCGATAAGCAGCGCGAAGGGCTTTTCCCTCGTCTTCCAGGAGGATGATCAGAAACGGCCCGGTATCCCCCTGTGGATCATTGAGCCGCCGGAATGTGAGGCCGGGAGTTCCCGAAAGCATTTCCTTCATCCGCTTCTTCGAGGCACGCATGTGCTCAATGATTCGGGGAAGCTTGGTTATCTGCACCGAGGCGATGGCGCCGAGAACTTCGGCCATTCTCCTTCCCGCAGGCCACATCACGGCGTGCGGGGGTGGTATGAGCGACTTCCCGTCAACATACAGGTACCCCATGTCATGACCGGCAAACGCCCGCTCGTAGAGGATACGATCATTGGTGACCACCAGTCCGCCCTCTCCGGCGGTCATGTTCTTGTTGGTCTGGAGGCTGAAAATTCCCATGTCCCCAAAGGTTCCGAGTTTACAACCCTGAAATGTGCCGCCGTTGGCCTGGGCGACATCCTCTAACACCGGGATGGCGTGACGACGAGCGACTTCCATGATCGCGGCCATGTTGCTGGGGACACCGGCCATATGCACCGGAAGGATGAGCCGGGTTCGCGGAGTGATCTTCTTCTCAAGGTCTTCCGGATCCATAGTAAACGAATCATCTATCTCGCAGATGACCGGGATGGCGTTCTGGTGTACCACGGTGCTCGCTGTGGAAATCCACATGAACGCCGGCATGATGACCTCGTCCCCGGGGCCTGTTCCCATGGCCTGGAGGGCGGTCGCCAGCGCTCCGGTGCCGCTGTTAACCGCCAGCGCATATTTGACCCCGTAGAACTTGCGGGCTTCTTCCTCGAATCTGAGAACATACCTGGGCTTGTCCGGGCCATAGTGACGGAACAGGGTGCGGCGCCTGAGCACATCGAGCACAGCCTCCTCCTCTTTCTCATCCAGCCAGTAAGCTCCGGGAAATTCATACGGCCAATCGGTGATCATGGGAGTTTTCCTTAAAAAAGTGGCAAAGTTACAGAGCTAAAGCACAAATTTCAAAGACAGTCTGAGGCACATGGAATTTTCACATCCTGACCATGTTTTTAATTACATCCAAATTATGTCTTCTTTTTTGTTATTATTGTTTCTCACCCTCCTTATCTTTTAAACTCTTCAAGCCTGACCGGCCTTCCGGTTTCGGCGGACTTATCGGCGGCGAAGATCACCCGGTGTGTTTCAAAGGCGCTCCGGAGATTATTGTGGGGGTCTACTCCTTTGTCCAGGCACTCGGCGAAATGGATGAACTGCTCTCGGTAGGGGTGATGGGCTACATCGCCGCTATCCACCAGTTGCACATCCATTGTGTTCCAGCCGTTAAGTCCAGCGATTTTCTTGGTATAGAAGAGGTTATTCTTGATAGTGCCGTGGGAGCCGACCATGTTTATATTGAACACATATGGCTGCATGCAGTCAGTGATTGAGGCAACCTTACCGAGGATACCCCTGTCTCTGAATTTCAGAAGGGTAACCGTGGTGGTGGGATATTCGTAGGGCCGGTATACTTCGTGGGGATTGCTGGTGGCGTAAGAGAACACCTCTTCCACCTCGCTGTCGACAAGCCAGAGCAGTGTATCGAGGGCATGACACCCGGCGGTAAGGAGCGAGCTGCCGCCCATGTCCTTTTTGATGTTCCAGGCGAACTGCCCATACCAGGGCCCGATGCCGTGGAAGTAATCGCACTCGGCGTAATAGACATCCCCGATCAAACCCTGCCCGATGATCGATTTCATCTCCTGAGCCACCGAGATAAACCGTACCTCAAAGCAGACCGAGGTATGCACTCCGCTTTTCTCCACAGCATCCAGCATCCGCACCGCATCCGGGAAGGAGAGCGCGATGGGCTTTTCGATGATCACATGCTTTCCGGCTTCTGCAGCTTTCACCGTCTGTTCGGTGTGGAATGGATGCGGGGTGCAGATATCCACGATGTCTATTTCAGGGTCGTGCAGGAAGGCGTTGTAATCATGATAGATGCGGACATCCGCGCCATATTCGGCTTTGATCTGTGCAGGATCGAGATTTCTTCGCGACAGGATCGCAACCGGCTCGAAGCTGGGAATTTCCATGAACGATTTGAGGTGAGCGCCCGCTACCCATCCAAACCCGACTATACCGACTCTGTAACGGTTCATGAGAAGCCTCCTGAAAAAGAGAACTCACCCCCTGAACCCCTCTCTAACAAGTTAAAGCGGGGGAAACCCCGTGACCTTTCACACGTTTTGTTTTATAAGTCAAAAAGGGAATTATAAGGTGAGTTCTTGAGTTAGTTCCTTCCTTAATTCATGTAACACCCATGCCAATTCATTAAAGACCTGTTCGTTTGTGAAACGTATTACTTTGATGCCAAAATAATTGATACTATGAGTTCTCAATGTATCATAGTCCTTCTGCATTTAATGTATGCCGCCGTCAATTTCAATAACCAGTTGCTTTCAAAGCAATAAAAATCGGCGACACGAAGTACTCGCCAGAGCTGGCGCGTTTCCCCTTGGCCAGCCCGACTATAAGGAGAACGATGAAAGAGCCAGGACAGACCAATCGTAAAAGTTGATTCCCATTACCTCATCCCGAAAAACCCTTTCATCAGGGGTGAATACGGATGCCGCCTTTTACTTTGTGCCTCTGTGCCTTTGCCCCTTTGCGCCTTCTCTTTTTACTTTGGGCTTTGGACTTTGGGTTTTAGGCTGTTTCTACTTCCTCACCTCATGATCCTGGTATCGGGCGAAATAAAACAGTTTTACCGTCTTGTCGGAGAGATTGAAATTAGCATGAGGAGTTTTCCCGTCCGGCGGGATCATATATGCCGTGCCCGGCTCCTGCAGGCGGATTTGTTTGCCGAACAGCACATGGGTGTCGGGGTCAAGAGCGAGCCACACCTCTTCGGTGCCCGGCACATGGCTGTGCGGGTGGAAAAAGGTGTTAGGGCTGAAATAACAGGTGAGTATGGATTCCATGGTTCCCAGGCCGTCTTTCGTGGTGAAAAATTGTTTCACTGCGCCGACCCAGTGAGCGTCGGAGGTGGTAATGGGTGCGGTGTTTTCATCCACCACGAGCATATCTTTGTTCGGGCGGAAACCGGCAGGAATCGGCTCGCTCACCAGGTACATGGTCAGCGGTTCCGCGCCGGTGTTCAGCATAGTGAATTCCAGATTTGCGGGCATGAGTACGGAAATACCCTTGTGCAGGTCGGCGGATTTCTTCCCGGCGGTGATTTTTCCCTCCCCGGAAAGGATATAGAACACCTCCTGCTCGCCTTTGAGCGTGGTCGGGATAGTCACATTGTGCGCGTAAAGGGTGGCATAGGTGAAGCGGTTGACATACTTGAGTGCCCCGCCCTTGCCTGAAGGTTTCATCGGGTCGCCTTTGGTGAGAACATCCCGCTCCACAAGGGAACCGTGCGTGTTTCGGGGCATGGAGTTTTTCCAGTTGCTCATGTAGAGATCGATATCGGCGTCACGTTTGGGATCGAATGGCCGGGCGTCGAGCATGCTGTATGAGGGCGGAGGCGGCTCAGGCACAGTACGCACGATGAACCAGAATGTCTTTACCGGGCGGTTTTTAACGTTGATGGCGGAATGAGGAGTTCTGTAATCAGGAGGTATCTTGTAGGCGCTTCCGGCAGGGAACGGGCGGAGCTGTTTCCCCAGAAGAATGGTGGGATCGCCCTCCAGGGAGAACCAGACCTCTTCCATGCCTGGGCAATGACTGTGCGGCTGTCCCATGGTCATGGGATCATGCCAGACCGGCGCCATCCCGTCGATGGTGGCAAGGCCGTCTTTCTTTGAGAAAAAGAATTTGGGAATATATGTCCAGTGTGCATCGGCCATGTCGAACGGCAGGATGTTTTCGTCTTTTGCCACCATTTCGGTTTTAGGTTTGAAATCGGCGGGGACCGGCTCCACCATGAGGTACATGGTCAGGGGATCCTCGCCGGAGTTTTTCAGGGTGAACTCAATTTCCGGCGGCATAAGCACACAAACGCCGTTATAGAGCTTAACCGTTTTCCCGCCCGCGCTTATCTCGCCTTTTCCCCCGTCGATGTAAAAGATTACCTGCTCCCCTTTCAACACGGCCGGTGTGGTTACATTCCGGGCGCTCAAGAGACCGTAGGAGAGACGGTTGATATACTGGAGGGCTGCGCCGCGGGCTTTGGGACGCAGGGGGTCGCCGTCGTTCTTTTTCAGGATGTCGCGCTCGATGAGCGTTCCCCAGATGTGATGCGGCAAAGATTCCCGCCAATTCCCTATGAACATGTCGATATTCGGGTCGGTTTTGGGATTATAGGGATTGGGATCGAGCATGGTGTAATCAGCCTTCTGGGCTGAAATCGGCGGAACGGAGAGATATAAGAGAAGGATAAAGAAAGCGAGAATGCTGCGGCACATAAGAACCCCCCATTTTAAGATATTTGACACCTTTTGTTTCCCGGTTTTATAAATTAACACAAAATTCCCTCCTGAGTTAAATTTTCTCACCCTTCCAGAAAAAAAATCCTTTCTGCATACCGGAAAAGATCGATGTCCCTGCGCTCGAACATGCCCGGTTTGACCTGGGCGTCAACATCGTTGATGACTAGAGATTTTCATTTTATTTCCATTAATGTACAAGAGCAAATGAGCAGAATCAAGGAAAAAATCGGGTTAATCATGGAATCAAGTAAATCATGGTTCAGACATTTTAATCCTTCATCCTTTTCTTTTGTCAAAATTCCATTTGAAAAAAGGGGACGATTGTCTAAATTATTCAATAAGTCACCAATGAGAAAATTTCTGACAATCCGACACGATTTTACCTTCGAGGTTGGCATGACATCCAAAGAACGTGTCCGTCTGGCATTCGAGCACCGTGAGCCCGACCGCATCCCCCTCTGGTATGGCGCGTCCCAGGCGCTCACGGAGAAATTATGCGAGGCCGCCGGCTCAGTTGATGAAGAAGCGCTTATGCAGCGTTTGCACATAGACTTTCGCAGAGTCCGCCAGGATTACATCGGGCCGTCACTGCCTGTAGAAGAGGACGGCCGGTCCAGGAATTTCTGGGGCGTGCTGCGTGGCGGCATGGAATACGGCCAGCCTCTATCCCACCCTTTGGCCGGCGCTGAAACGGTAGATGATCTTCTCCGTTACAACTGGCCGGATCCTGCATGGTTCACTTCCAAAAACTGCCGCGCCCAGTGCAGACAGTGGGCTGATTATTCGATTATCGGCGGGCCCTGGGTGGTAGTATGGACTGACGCCTCCGAGCTCATGGGTATGGAAGAATACCTTATGAAAATGGTAACTCATCCGGAGGTGATCCATGCCCTCAATCAGCGGGTGGCGGATTTTTACTGGGCGCTGTGCCTCGATTTTTTCGAGAACTGCGGCGATCTGCTGGATATATTCTTTTTCGGCGACGATTTCGGCACACAGGAGGCGCTGTTCATCTCCCCGGACATGTGGCGGGAATTCTTCAAGCCCATCCTCAAACGGTTCAGCGGCCTTGGGCATGACTACGGCATGAAGACCATGTTCCATTCATGCGGGTCGGTCTGGTCGATCATCCCCGACCTCATCGATATCGACATGGATGCGGTAAACCCGGTTCAGCCGCGCCCCAAAGGAATGGACCTGGCCCGTCTGAAACGTGATTACGGCAGCCGCAT
>JAUYCD010000125.1 GCA_030692375.1 Candidatus Latescibacter sp.
AGGGAGCACTGCCGCGAGTGGTCAAGAAACCCGGGGGTGCGGATCAAAACGATCTGCGATCCCGACGAGAATCTGTTCAAAGCCTGCTCTGACGAATTGGAGAAGCTCCAGGGAAGCCGTCCGAAAACGGAGTTCGACCTGCGCCGGGTGTTTGATGACAAGGACATAGACGCCGTCTCGATTGCGACCCCCGACCACTGGCATGCCCTGGCCGCCATCTGGGCCTGCCAGGCGGGTAAACATGTGTATGCTGAAAAACCGGTCTCCCATAACATCTGGGAAGGCCGGAAAGTCGTGGATGCGGCAAGAAAATACAACCGAATCGTCGCCGCTGGAATGCAGAACCGCAGCATCAACGGGGTCAAAGAGGCAATGAAATTTCTCCATGAGGGCAAGCTCGGCGATATTTACATGGCGCGGGCGCTCTGTTTCAAACCCCGCGATTCCATCGGAAAACAACAGGACGCCCCCGTTCCGAAGGGAGTACATTACGATCTGTGGCTCGGTCCGGCGCCCGCCCGCCCTTTCAATCCCAACCGCTTTCACTACAACTGGCACTGGTTCTGGGATTACGGCTGTTCGGACATGGGAAACCAGGGACCCCACCAGATGGACATCGCCCGCTGGGGATTGAAAAAAGCCGTCCACCCTAAAAAAATCAAATGCGCAGGGGGATATTTCGCTTTCGATTCCGACCAGGAATCCCCTAACACCCAGATCGCCACTTTCGAGTATGATGACGGGAAAATCGTGCAGTTCGAGGTGCGAGGGGTTTACACGAACAGCGAGGAAGGGATTCTCATCGGCAATTTCTTTTACGGCACCCTGGGCTGGATGCAGATAAACGGCAACGAGTGGAAGACTTTTTTCGGCCGTAAGAACCAACCCGGCCCGAGCTATACGAACGCAAACGAAAAATCCGCCGATCCGGCCGTCCTGGCCGGCGCCGGGAGCAGCCCTCACTTCCGTAATTTCATCGACACTCTACGATCGGGGAACTGGATGGAACTTGCCGCAGATATCGAGGAGGGACACATGTCGACCTCGATGTGCCATCTGGGGAATATTTCCAACCGTCTGGGCCGGGAGTTGACTTTCGATTCTCACGCAGAGCGTTTTTCAGGAGACGATATCGCTGACAGCTATCTCACACGGAATTACCGGTATCCGTATGTTGTAAAGGAGCAGGTATGATGAACGAACCTTCCAGAAGAAAATTCCTCCGTCGTGCGGGCGTGGGACTCGCCGCCGTTCCACTCGCCGGAGAGGCCTTGGCGCAAAAAGCGAAATCCCCGAAGTTGACCCTGGGCATGGCTTCGTACACCTTCCGCAAATTCGACCTGGAAAAAACCCTCGCCATGACCAAGCGGCTGGGTCTCAAACAAATCGCATTCAAGGACTTTCACCTTCCCATGGACAGCACCCCGGAGGTAATACGAGCGGCAGCGGTGAAAACGAGGGATGCCGGGCTTGAGCTTTATGGGTGCGGGGTGGTGTACATGAAGACCGAGGCCGAAGTGAATCGGGCGTTCGATTATGCCAAAACTGCAGGCATGGCAATAATCATCGGCGTCCCGGAACACGGCCTCCTGGATCTGGTAAACCGAAAAGCGCAGGAGTATAATATCAAGGTAGCTATTCACAATCACGGGCCCGGCGACAAGGTGTACCCCAGTCCGCAGACCGCCTACGACAAGATAAGGGATCTCGATCCGCGCATGGGGCTTTGCCTGGATATCGGGCACGCCCAGCGTCTCGGGGTTGATCCGTCCGAGGCGGCCAGGAAGTTTTCAAAGCGCCTGCTCGATGTGCATATCAAGGACGTGTCCTCTTCATCGGCGGAGGGAACCACAGTGGAGATCGGGCGCGGGGTCATCGACATACCCCGGTTTCTCCGCACCCTGATCGAACTCCGTTATACCGGCACATTGGCGCTGGAATATGAGAAAGACGAGAACGATCCCCTGCCCGGCGCCGCGGAATCGATCGGGTACCTGAGGGGAGCTTTGGAGTTGATGTAAAAGTAAAAGAAGAATACAGGAGACAGAAGACAGAAGACATATTTTTTTTCTTTTGGAAAGGAGGTTGTGAATGCGGAACATCAATAAAACGTTGGGAATTGGATTGATATCTATCATATGCACAATCGTTTTCACTCAGGCGTCAGTCTCTTCTGCCGAAAATCCTGATGATATCTATTGGGCGAACAGCCTGTCGCCGTCAATTCCGGGAGTCAATTCTTCAGTCAACGCTTTCACGGTGTATAACCAGGAGCTTATTGCAGGGGGAAGTTTTACTAACGCTGGCGGAGTTATCGCCAATTATATCGCCGCCTGGAACGGTTCTTCATGGTCAAATTTAAGCACGGGATTGAATGGTAATGTCAATGCGCTCACGGTGTACAATGGGAAACTCATCGCAGGCGGACAGTTCACTGCTGCTGAGGGGATTAACGTCAATTATATCGCCGCCTGGAATGGGACTTCCTGGTCTCCCCTGGGCACCGGAATGAATGGTAATGTCAATGCTTTAGCGGTATACGGTGATAGACTAATTGCCGGAGGTCAATTCACTACCGCGGGAGGAGTTAAAACCAGTTGGATTGCCTCGTGGGATGGATCGTCCTGGTCTCCATTGGGAACTGGAATGAATGGTAATGTCAAAGCTCTCATCATGTATGATGGGAAACTCATTGCGGGTGGAGAGTTCAGTACGGCTGGAGGCGCATCTGCCAACAGGATTGCATCGTGGGACGGGTCTTCCTGGTCAACCCTTGGCGCTGGAATGAATTCCAGCGTCCTTGCTTTCACAATATTCGGGGGGAAGCTTATTGCAGGAGGAGTGTTTACAAATGCTGGCGGTGTATCGGTAAATTTTGTCGCCTCTTGGGACGGGTTGTCCTGGTCGCCTCTTGGTTATGAGCTTAATAGCTGGGTTTATGCCCTTGCAGTATATGACGGGAAGCTCATTGCGGGTGGAGCCTTTGGTGTATCGAGCGGAGTATCCAACATTTTTATCGCGGTATGGAATGGGTCGTCATGGTCGCCCCTCGGCTCCGGAACGAAATCTTATGTAAATGCTCTTGCAGTGTACAATGAGAAACTCATCGTGGGTAATTCCAATACTGGGAGCGGGATATTAACTGAATTTATCTTCGCGTGGGACGGAAGCTCATGGTCGAAACTCAACTATGGAACGAATGGCTATGTGCTTGCTGTCTCATATTACAATGGGAAACTCATTGCGGCGGGAGCTTTTACTGCCATGGGCGGGGTTAATGCCAATTATATAGCCGCATGGGATGGAACATCATGGTCGCCGCTCGGTACAGGCTTGTCTGGTTATGTATATGCTCTCACAGTATACAACGGAAAACTCATTGCCGGAGGAGAGTTTACTAAAGCAGGCGGGATTACTGTCAATTATATCGCAGAGTGGGATGGAACATCATGGACGTCTCTTGCCTCCGGATTGAACGGCCCTGTAAATTCATTTACTATATTCAACGGGAAACTTATCGCGGGCGCCAATAAAATCGCTTCCTGGGACGGAACCTCATGGACTCCCCTCGGTTCGGGCTTCGATGGTATCGTTTATGCTCTCACTGAATATGGCGGTAAGCTTATTGCAGGAGGTCAATTTGTTCACGCGGGGGGTGTTACTACTTTATGTATTGCTTCATGGGACGGGTCATCGTGGTCGCCGCTCGGTTCCGGCATAACCGGAGGGACTTCTTCTATTCGCGTTCTTGCACTTGCGGTATATAGCGGGAAACTCATTGTGGGGGGATATTTCACTGCCGCAGGCAGTGTATCAGCCAATTATATCGCTGCATGGGATGGTTCATCGTGGTCGCCACTAGGCCAGGGTATTTCGCCCACTGGTTTATCTGGTAACATTTTAATCCGTGCTCTCACTGTTTATGACGGGAAACTCATAGCGGGAGGAAGTTTCAATGCCGCCGGAGGGATCAGCGCCAATAGAATTGCCTCGTGGGACGGAACCTCATGGTCTCCCCTCGGCTCGGGGTTGAACAATGCTTTAATTTGTCTAATGGGTAACAATGAAGAACTCATTGCAGGGGGATTTTTTACTCAAGCGGGAGGAAAAGTTGCAGCTTATATGGCGAAATGGACAAAAAAAGATTTCCCAAATGAAATAGAACAATCGCATTTTCCATCAGCATTTCGCTTGTCCCAGAATTATCCTAATCCATTCAATCCGGCGACTACAATTGGATATGATGTTCCTTCACAATCGCAGATAACTTTGACAATATTCAATGTTGTCGGGCAATCTGTGCGAACACTGGTTGACGACACCCGGCAGGCTGGTTCCTATCGTGTGACGTGGGATGGCGCCGACAGGTTCGGCGCGCCGGTTTCGATGGGAGTGTATTACTATCGATTACAAGCCGGCGATCACAGCGAGACGAAGAAAATGATTTTACTGAAATAACCTGTTGCCAAGAAAAATCGGCAGACTACATTCCAATTAACTACCCGAAGCAAGCTGCGGGGAATTCGGCATCTATTCAAAGTAAGGTAACCACCATGCGCTCTCACATTTCCGCTTCTCTGGCATTATTCCTGGTTTTATCTGTACCGACCGTTCCGGTATCGGCTCAATCCCCCGGCCCCGGTTACCTATCCCTTTTCAACGGCAGGGATTTCATCGGCTGGGACATCGAGCCGAACCTGGGGGCCTGGGTGGTGGAAAACAGCGAGATAAGCTGCCTGGGAAAACCCGCCACCCCCTACCTTATCCGTTCGGTAAAGGAATATGAGAATTTCGATTTTTATGCAGATTTCAAGGTGAGCAAGAATTGTAACACCGGAATATTCTTTCATGTACAATCGGCAGGACGTGAGTCGCGTCTCGGGTTTGAGGCGCAGATACTCGACGATTCGGGAAAACCGGCAGACAAAACCTCTACCGGCTCCATCTATGATGTTGTCGCCCCTACAGTAAACGCAATGAAACCGGCGGGAGAGTGGAACCGCTACCGGGTGCTGTTCGACTGGCCAAAATGCCAGATATGGCTGAACGGCCAGCTTGTGCAGGATACCGATTTCTCCGCTCATCCGATCCTGAAATACCGCCTCCGCCGCGGGGTGATCGGCCTCTCCAATCACGGCTTTCCAGTGCAATACCGTAATATCCGGATCAAGGAACTGCCTGACAAAGAGGCATGGACTTCTCTTTTCAACGGCAGAAATCTGCAGGGATGGACCGCTGTCGGCGATGCGGACTGGCAGGTAAAAGACGGCATGCTCATCGCCACCAAAGGACGGGGATACCTGATAACCGACAGCGAATTCGACCGATTTCAGTTCCAGGCGCTCGCCGAAAACGACACCCTTCGATCACGGAGCGGCTGCTTTTTCTATCGCTGGAAAAGTGTGGATGATCCCGGCTATGCAGTAGATTTCTACGATTTCCCGAAAGCGGCTGTAACAACGAAACAGTACCGCGGCAACATTCCCGAGCGGGTAATTCCCCCCTGGAAATATCCCTGGCTCCTCTACCAGATCATCTCCGCCGACCGTGAGTCAGAAATCAGAGTGGGCGGATATATTACCACATCCAATTCCCTGCTCGGAAAAGTACGGCCGGGGAAAATAGCCATCTATCACAGCCCGGAGGACGGAATCATCCGCTTTCGGCAGATCAGAATTCAGCAGCTTGAGGGGAAAGGGATCTGAAGGTTGTTTATTTCCCCAGTATTTTCCCCAGCCGGTTCAGGATTTTCTCCGAAACGCGGTCCACATCTTTCACCCGTGAAGCACTCGTAATTGCGTCAAAGGGCTTTTTGATCACCACATTCGCACCGGAAGTTACGACAATGATAATATTACCGGCCTTGTTGTTTTTATTATAGTAGGATATGGCATGACGGGGGGTGTGCCACATCCAGAACTCCGTCATATATACTACCGCAGCATAATCCTCTGAAGAATATATATTTGCATATTTCGGCCGGTCGCTGGCAACCGTATATCCCTTTTCAGCAAGAGCCTGCGAAACTTTTTTCACCACTTCAGTCTTGAATCTCTTTTCATTGAAGAGAATGCAGACCACCTTGCCGCCTTTTACAGCCTGGCCCTGGGGTGAAGGTTTTTCCCCGCAGTTCATCATCGACAACGCGAACACAGGTAGAAGAAACGAGATGAGAATCTTGTTCATTGGATGGTTCTCCCTGAAAAAGTTTCTTAGTAATTTGCTTTCGTTTGTTTTTCATCTATATAACGCGTTTTATAAATTGTGTATGTAAAACAAAATATTTTATTGCGTCTCTTTTCAAAATAGATGCCGAAACGGTTGCAAAAAGATGCGCTGCGCTTTCATCGTTCCCGCGAAGCGGCAACAAGTTCGGCATGACACATGTCATCCTGAACTCGTTTCAGGATATAAACACTCAAAACATGCGCAATTATTTATGTCGTCTTGTATATAATTCTTGTTTTTTCCCTTTGTGCCTTTGCTCCTTTGCCCCTTCGTACCTTTCTTCTAACTTTGTCTCTCTGTCACTTTGCAGCTTCTTTTTATACTTTTTCCGGCACAACAAACGGCTTCCTATAGTTCCGGCTGACCAGATCATTTGCCTCTGCGTCTCCGATAAACTGCTCCTTTACCGGATCGAAAATCAATGTGCGGCCGGTACGATAAGCGATATTGCACTGGTGGCACATGGCAGCGGCAAGGTGTCCTTCAAGGATGTCGGAGGCAAGAGATTCCCGTTTCCGTGAGCGCACACATTCGATGAAATTGATAAAATGCGGGTCAACATCTGCTCTTTGCGTACCGGAAGTAGGAAATTTTTCAGCAGCCTCCGCACGGTTCATGGTTACCGCCGGCTCTTTCTCACGGCCGTGATATACAGCCCAACTGCCTCCTGCCAGGTCAAGTTTCATCCATCCCTCGGAGCCGTAAAGGAGCATCCCTTCACGCACGGTGTCATCGTAGTTGGTGTAAAGCCCCCGAATTTCTAGCTGGAACAGGGTGCCGTCGGGATATTCCATACAGGAAATCTGGGTGTTGGGCGTTTCCTGGTCGCTGTCGAAAACATAGAAGCCGCCCATGCTCTGGATTGTACGGGGGAGTTCTTTTTTTTGCAGGAACCAGCGCGCAAGATCGGTGAAATGCGGACCATTGTTGCCGGTTTCTCCGTTTCCGGTATCCCAGAACCAGTGCCAGGTATAGTGGAAACGGTTGTCATAGAAGGGGCGCCAGGGCGCCGGCCCCAGCCAGGTATCGAAATGCACTCCTTCCGGCACAGGCGCCACTTTCCCCCTGCCGATGCTCTCGCGGGGGCGATAAATGATTCCGCGGATCATATACACCTTGCCTAGTTTGCCAGTGTGAACGAAATCCGCCGCCGATCGGCCCAGAGGGCTTGACCGGTGCTGGCTGCCGGTTTGCACGATACGGTTGTACCGGCGGGCGGCTTCCACTGCTTTCCGGCCCTCGAAAATATTGTAGGAAGCCGGTTTTTCCACATAGACATCCTTGCCGGCCTGGCAGGCCCAAACGGCAGCCAGGGAATGCCAGTGATTGGGAGCGGCTATGGAAATTACATCCACATCTTTATCTTCCAGCACCCGGCGGATATCGGTCTGGGTTCTCGGCTTTCTGCCCGACGATTTCTCCAAATCAGCAACTGCTTTGGGAAACAGGCGCTCATCCACATCGCAGAGTACAGTTACCTGCACATTTGGTATGCGGGAAAAATTTTTGATATGGTCGGATCCGCGGCTGTGGATACCCATGACCGCGACATTGATTCTTTCATTGGGGCTGTTTTGCGCCAGTGCGCCTGTAATCCAGGGAGCTGCTCCCAAACCGGCTGCGGCGCCTAAAGTCCGGAGAAAAGCACGGCGATTCGACATTGATTCCATAGTAACACTCCCTGTTAGGGTGTATTATCAGCCGGTGGTTTTTTCCGTATAAAATATATTCCTATCGCCAGAATGACCACCAGCATGATAATTATTGGCAGAAGACCGGATGGGCTCTTTCCTATGGGTCCACTTTCCACTCCGTGGTGTACATAAAGAGTATCGCCGTCCTTGATGGAATAGAAAGCAAGGGTATTTTTGTCGTTTAATTTCTGTTTTCCCTTGAATACAGCCTGGTTAAGGTAACTAATCTCGGTAATTGTGTATATACTATCCTTCACTTTTTTCACGGTATCTTCGGAATCAGCTTTGATTTTAAAAGACTGCCCGGTTGAGATAACCACATTCAATTCCATGGCTGAAGCGCGGCTTATCAATAATGTCAGGAAAAACAAACAAACAGCCAGACTGATACCGGTCCTGTAATTCATTCCCATCATGTGATCCTCCCCTAAATGACTATTTCACTTCCCTATTATTGTTTCGGCGATTAAATATACGAACACATTGTTAAGAATAGATGCCGAAACAAGTTCGGCATGACGTTTTTGTTTCTAACCCGGATTATTCATAAAAAAGGATTTTCTTTTTGTAAGTGTCAAAACTACAGCCCCCTAAATCCCCCAAAGGGGGACTTAAACCACTAAAAAACAAAATGTAACAGATTTTTTAATCATGATGTTGCACTTAGATGTTATTATCTTTACCATGTTAAGTCCCTCTCCGGGGGATTTAGGGGGCTGCCTTCAAAAAGTAGTAATAGGTATGGGAAATATGGCAGTTTTAATAATTTGTTGAACTATCAGGGGATAATTACTTTGAGCGATGATGGATTTACGGTGACCTGCAGGGTGGAATCCCCGGAAAACACTTCCCCATCGACATGGAATATCCCTGGCTTTTCCCGTTGAATTCGCAGCGATTGGAATTCATGGTATTCCAGCTCCTTCAACTCTTGCACTGAACCGTCAAACAGTCTTTTTATGGCGCCGGGGGCTTTGAATATACTGAATTTGGGGATTATCACAGCTATGAGCTTACCGCTCGCCGGATTTGCCTGTGGAGCAATGACTGCCCCGGCGCCGTATTGCGGGGTGTTGGAAATGGTGAGGGCGAATATTTGCCTGGTGAATTCCCTGCCGTTGATCTGAAGGTTTACTTTCTCCGCGGGCTTAGTAAAATAATTTTTCACAGCGAGGAAAAAGTAGTCTAACACCCGGCGTTTGCTTCCCTTCTTCCTGTTAAAATCGAGTGCAATATTGGCGTCGAAACCAATACCGGCAGTGGAAACAAAAATGTGCGATGCAACCTTGCCGGTATCAATAGCAATCGTTTTATGGGCATCGAATATCCTGATCAGACTATCCATGTCGAAGGGTATATCAAGACCTCGCGCCAGTCCGTTCCCGGTACCGAGAGGGATAATACCCAGGGGAACTTTCTGGCCGATAAGTCCGGAAGCCACGTCGTTCACCGTACCGTCGCCTCCCGCTGCAAAAACCGCATCATACCCTTCAAGCACTGCCCGTGAGGAATGCTTTTTCCCAAGTCCGGGCTTCAAGATATAGGTGATATCGGCGCTTCCCCCTTTTTTCCCGATGTGGGAAGCGATGCCCTCGACTATCTTTCTTTTTTCTTTATCAATCCCGACCAGGGGATTCGCGATAATAAGCACTCTCATTATGATTACAGTTTGAATACCTTTCTTTTCCGATATTTCGTACAGCCAAACAATATTGAATAAAAATAGCACAATTAATGGAAATAGTCAACGGTAAGAAAAAAACTGGCCATCCCCCATTTTTTTCTTTGACGACAAATATGCCATGCTATTTATATGCTCTAAAGACAAAATCCCCCCGCCGCATAAAGCGGCGACCCCCTTGTTAAGGGGGTAAGATACTGCCTGCCAATATGTTTCCCCCCTTAAAAAGGGGGGATGTCCAAAGGACAGGGGGGATCAGTCCTTCAAGAAGGCATGCAATTATCCGATAATACTTTCACATAAAATTATTCTTATAACGATAAG
>JAUYCD010000126.1 GCA_030692375.1 Candidatus Latescibacter sp.
CTTTGGATGCAAGCATTCGCTCCTTCAACTCTTCAGGTGTCAAATGCGAAACAATGACTGCCTTTCTCATCTCCTCTACCTCCTTCTGGGGAAATATTCCCACAAGGAAGTATACTATCATTCTTTAACGTATGCAAGCGATATAGTATAACATTCAAGAGCGAGAAATTGGCCGGTTAGTAAAGTGTTTTCCCCGCAGTTCATCCCAAATGTGCTCCACCGGATTCAACTCCCTCAGATACGCTCTTCTGCGTTCTCCCTTCCCCTTTCCCGCCACCACGTCAGGTCCGCACAATCTCTCAGTATTGCCTCGATTTTTTCAGGAAGAAGGGGTGGTACGACACCATGGAAATCCCTTTTTCGCCTACAGCATAAAGAATCTCTTCTTTTTCTGATTTCCCTCCCAGGGTGATACCAAGAAGGGGAGTGTTGCCCAGGTTACCGGAAGCGCGGATGATGAGCGAATCATCGGCGACCACAAGCCGCCCGTCACGGGTTGTGAGCACGATGTCATTCCTCCCGTGTTCTTTGACGGGACTGATTTTCATGTCGGAGATTGCGCTCCCGACACTCATGGAGAGCAGCCGTTTCCCGGTGCGGTCGTATTTGAACAGGTATCCGGCCTCGGTGGCGACGAGGATCATGGGCTCGCCGGTAGTGAAATCAACGATATCACGGATGGCGGTAACCTCATTATCGATAGTGACCGGTCGTCAATTGTCGTTCTTGGCAAGGGAAACAAAAAAAGAGATGTCTGGATCAATGCCGACTTCAAAAGAAAATGCCAGGTGTATCTCGGTTATAAAAAGCGATTCGGGTACAGCCTGGACGAGAACTCGTACCTACTCAATAATCTGACAAGGAGGTAAAATCTCAAAACGGGCCTTGCAGAAGTTTTTTAAAATCATCATGAGCAAGGCGGAACTGCCCGCTCATTTTCACATTCACTGCAGGTCTATGCTGGGATAGTCGAATCGGAAGGGAAAAAGGCAATTGAAAAATTGTATCGATAATGGCATCTCATAAGTGGGGGCAATAAAATGTCTGGATGGTACACCATATCCTGCAGCGAGTGCGGCTCAGAAATCAATGTTCATGAGGACTGGAGTAATCCACCTTCCATGTGCAAGTCCTGCAAAGAAGAACGCGCTGCCCAATGGTATGAAAAGTCATGTGAAGAGTGTGGAACAGCAATAAATGTTCATCGTGACTGGGATCATCCCCCCCGTTTCTGCAAGTCATGTAAGGCTGCCCACGAGGAGAAGTGATTTGAAAAAACCTGCGAGGGATGCGTTGCTATAATGAAAGTGTGCCGGGACTGGGATAACGCTCCAAGATTCTGCAAAGCTTGCAAAGCCCGGCATGACGCCAAGTGGTATGACAAATCTTGCGAAAAATGCGGCGCTATTATGCGGGTATGCCGTGATTGGGATCATCAGCCTCATTATTGTAAATCATGCAAGGCCACAAAGGAGGCGGAATGGACGGAAAAACGTTGTGCCGACTGCGGCTTAATCATAAAAATTCACCGTGATTGGACGCATCCGCCCCAGAGGGCGGACAGAGGAAGTTGTCGCTTAAGTAAGGATGGATACAGAAGGTCTTATATTCGCGGATAAAGTCGCGGTTGCCATTGATCATAAGACCGGTGGAAAACTTTCCACCATCCGTAAAGGCAGTCGCGGGGTGTTTTTCCCGAAGAGAACAGCCGATACCTATAAACCAAGCACAGGGGAGAAGACTCATAGAACCGCGATGGTTACCAAGAATTCTTTTCCCAAGAAAGTGGCGGAAACCACAAGAACAAACCAATCCGAGTCACTATGGTTGACTGCAGATGCTTGCCGACACTGAAAAGGCGTTGAACACAATTTAAAACCGCCAGACATGATGTGGGGTGATTTGTTGCTGAAAATCTTGTTGGAATTATGTTATTTATATACTATATTTCAAGGTGTAAATGCCATTTTTCGATGAAACAGCATTATTCTCTTGAAAATGTGTATAATTGTATACATGATTTAATGGGAAATAACGCAGTTAAACAAGAAATATTACGCGAAACTTTGTGGGGCGACTGTGGCGGAGCGATAAGTACGAAGAGGTATATATGAAGGACTATACCACCATTCGCGAGTACATACCGGACAGCACTATGACGAGAAGATGAGCGATCTCTTTTCTCCGCCAACTCGAGATCCCCTAGCCGGATATCAATCTGGGGTGCGGCGGGGGAAGCCATGCGCAGCAAACCGCGGCGATCATGGCCGCATTCGAGCCAGTTGTGCTGGAGCATCGACCCGATGCCGTGCTGGTGGTGGGCGATGTCAACTCCACTATTGCCTGCGGCATGGTGGCGGTCAAGCTGGGGGTGAAGCTCCTCCATGTAGAGGCCGGACTGCGGAGTTACGACCGTACGATGCCGGAGGAGATCAACCGCATGCTGACCGATGCGATAAGCGATCTACTTTTCTGCACCGAAAAAGCAGGGATTGAAAATCTTCTCAAGGAAGGCGTTAGTGAGGAGAAAATTCACCTTGTCGGCAATGTCATGATCGACACGCTGCTGAAGAATCGTGAGAAGGCCGAGCGGACCCGCATCCTTGAAGAAATGCGGCTCGATCCGCGTTGCTATGCCGTCGTGACGCTGCATCGGCCGGCCAACGTGGACGACCTGGCGGTGCTGGCGGGATTGGTGGATGTGCTTGATGCTGTGCAGAGTGACATGCCGGTCATTTTCCCGATTCATCCTCGCACAAATCATCATTTGATGGCAAACGGGCTAAAAGGACGGGTCGATGTGATGCACAATCTGCGACTGGTGGAGCCGATCGGTTACCTTGAGTTTTTGAAACTGATGGCCAATGCGCGAATTGTTCTAACTGATTCTGGAGGAATACAGGAGGAGACGACGATTCTCAAGGTTCCCTGCCTGACGTTGCGTGAAAACACCGAGCGGCCGGTGACATGCACGCTTGGTTCGAATCGCCTCGTAGGGACGAAGCCGAAGCCGATCATTGCGGCTTATCGTGATGCTATGAATAACAGGAACAGCACGTCGCAGATCCCCCCGCTGTGGGACGGCCGGGCAGCGGAGCGGATCACACGGATTATCGTCGAACAAACGGTATAGTGATCAACGGTGAAAATTCCTGCTCTGTCTTTCCGTTGTCATCTTCCATTGTCGCAACAGCTTCAAAGCTATAAAGGGTAGTTTGGCTGGCGTTCCACTATAGTTGCCCACAATATTTTGCTGGCACCTGTATATCCCATGCTTGCAAACCACGATTAAAAATCAGGTTGGCTAAATCACTTGTATCAATTCTCCATCTCTCCAGCAAGGTTCCACCATCGATCCAATGTAAAAAATGCCATGTTGTGGCTTCATCAATTCTATATACAATATGGGGATATATTATAATTTGACAAGGGATTTTGTTATTTCTCACTATTTCTAATTTTACTTATTACCTCCTTATTATCTTGCACCCAGTTGCGTTTAGTTGTTGAATTTTTTTGCTCTTGAAGCGAGCATGGTATTTTCATCTTCGGCCTTACTGCGAGATCGTCAAGTCCGGGGCATTTTCAAAGTGAAAAAAACCGCGCTTCGCTCATTCAAATCTCGCACAGGAAACTCAATATTTATTAAAACTTTTTCTTCACGATTTTCTTTTTGTCATAGAACCTGCATAGAACCATTACAAATATAAAAAAACCACATTGAATATTGCTGCAAGTGGCTGTTATTATTGAATATTTTATGGAGCCAACGAACCGAATCGAACGGTCGACCTGCTCATTACGAGTGAGCTGCTCTACCGACTGAGCTACGTTGGCCTTGCCCTGAATCTACGGAAAATTACCATTAAAGTCAACTGGTTTACGAGGATGATATAGTCATGCCGAACTTGTTGCCGCTTGGCGGGAACGATGAAACCGTTTCGGCATCTATCAATTAAACAGATTTTTTACAAAAGTCTTTATGATACCGAATTATCTATTTGAGAAGAAGCATGCTCTGGGAAGCGGTCATTGCCCCCATGCGAAGCCGTGTGATATACACTCCCGAAGACACTATCTTGCCTTTATCATCCCTGCCGTTCCACTGCATCGAATGATTCCCGGCGGTTATGGCGCCTGAAACAAGCTCACGGATTTTCTGGCCGGAAAGATTATAAATGGCAAGAGTAGCCTGTCCGGTTCGGGGAAGGGAAAATACGATCGTAGTTGACGGATTAAACGGGTTGGGGAAAACTCCGCGAATGGAGAGAGCAATAGGGAACGCTGCGGTTTCATTCACCGAGCTCCCTTCCGGTATGTATCGGGTGACACCCTGGTCGGTGGCGAACCAAAGTGCGCCATATTTGCCCACCGCGACTGCACGGATGTTGTTGGAAGCGATATCGCTCCAGTTGGTATCCAAAGGTGAGGCGCTGGAGACGCCGTCAAAACGGCAAACTCCGCCGCTGACAGTACCGAAATAGATCATGTTTTTTTTATCAACTGCAATTGAAGTAATGTGGTTATCAGAGAGGAAATCCAGTGTGGTATAAGATTTGAATTTGCTTCCGTCAAAACTGGTAACACCTTTATCGGTGCCGAACCACTTGACATTTTTGGTGTCCACCGCGGCGGCCAGTATCGTATCGGAAATCATTCCGGGATACTTGGTATTCTTTGTTGTATAGGGAGTGGCGAAGGAGACCGCATCAATTTTGGTATTCATAACCGAGATGCCGTTATTGGTCCCTATCCAGATTTCGGGGCCGTTCTTAGTGGTTTCGTAGGCGATGGCATTGACATGGTTGTCAGCAAGTTTCTGAGCAGTGGTATCGGAAGCGGTATAAGATTTCCATTTGGCGCCGTTGAAACTCATCAATCCCTTATCGGTGCCGAACCAGCGTACATGCTGAGTATCCACAGCGGCGGAATAAATTTTATCCGAAATCATGCCGGGATACTTTGTATTGGTCGTGGTATAGGGCGTTGCGATGGTGACCGCATCGGGTTTGGAACTTATCACAGATACTCCCCCTTCGGTTCCGACCCATATTTCATCGCCATAAGGACCGAATTCATACATGATGGTATTTACTGTATTATGAGCCAGTTTATTTGCGGTTTTATATGTCGTCCATGTTTTTCCATCGAATCTTGAAAGACCGTTAGCGGTGCCGAACCACATTATTCCATTGCTGTCCATACCGATAGCGCGCACATCATCACTGGCCAGACCGCTGTTTTTCGTGGTATATGTTATCCAGTTTCCACCAACATACGCTTGTGAAACAGTTGCGAGGAAAGCGATGCAGATCGCCAAAGCAGGTATTGCCCCAAAAAAAGGCCGTAACCTCATTTCTTTCTCCTTTACATGGAAATCGCTAAGAGATCAAAAACGGAAATAATAAGCTGTAAATTGTCGCAAAATATACAATATATCACCATAAAAATCAAATATTTTCGTATCATTTCGCAATTTTCAGCCATACACGGATAATATTTTATCTTGAATGCTTGAAGAGAGAAAATTATATTAGAAGATTGAGCCAATTGCAAAAGTCGAGATTTTTGACGCAGCCCCCTTCAATCCACCCCGCACGTACTTCGTACGAGCGGGGACCCCGTGTCCTTCGGACATCCTTCCCCCGAAGGGGGCAGGAAACTGCTGTGGAACAACTACTTCCCTTGCCCCATTCGGGGGAAAGGGATAGAGGAATAGGGGGCTGTAGTTAACAATTTGCCTTCTTTTTTACATATAAAACGACTTTTGCAAATGCCTCGATTAATAATAAAATTTGGTTCTTCTCCAAAAGAGTTGGCAAAGAAATTTACTTATAAGGGTTGCATTGAGGAAATGATCTCAATCCAACCCTGAATTGAAATATTTTGTTAGTTGCTGTCAAGCCCAAGCAAGTCAGCCTTCGGCTGAGGCTTGACAGATTGAGGCTTGTATAGATTATTTACGTAACAAAACTTTTTTTATCCCTAACGATGCAAAGTCCCCCTTCGGGGGATCTAGGGGGCTGCCTCTCAAAGAGTTATCTCATTTTGCACTGCAAAATTTACCAACTAATTTGGAGAAGAGCCTAAAATTTTAACCATAAACTATGTGAATTGATACAACTTATTTTAAAGAAAGGTGTGTGTATGCGTCCTTCGAAAGTATTTCATATGTTGCTTATGCTTTTCCTTTTTTTCAGTCTTTCCTGTTCAAAAGATAAAAGCGGCGAAAATAATGCCCCTGCTCCGGCCAAGCAGGCAATCAAAACCCAGGAGGGTTTCTTGGGTTGGAATTCCCTTTCACTGGAAAACCGGTATACCAAGCTCGATATTGTTCCGGAACTTGGCGGGAAGATCATGGGATATAATCTTCGCGGATACCAGATTCTCTGGCATGATTCCAAAAAAGAAGGGTATGTCGAAAAAGACCAGGGATACGGATTCGGCCAGAAATTCTTTAATCCCGGCGGCGCCAAAATTTGGCCTGCGCCGCAGGGCTGGAGCGGTAAGAATGAATGGCCGGGACCTCCTGACAATGTGCTTGACGGCGCTGCCTATGATGGAAAACTGGATAACGGTGTCATAACCGTGACCAGCCCGCGTGACGATGGCGAGGAGAGAACCGGCTTGCAGTATAAACACTTGTATTCACTCATCCCTTCGAGCTCCATGGTAAACCTTAATCTCTCGATGACCAATGTGGTAAAACAGCCGGTTACCTGGGGACTCTGGCATCTGGCTACTGTCCCGGTTGACCGGAAATGTACCGTATATGTCCCGGTGAACAAGGGAGACTGGCATGTCGTTTACGGAGAGAAAAAGAATCCGCAGTGGATGGATGTGGAAAACGGGATTTTCCGTGCAAAATATGATAAACAGGTGGGAAAAGTGGGCATGAAAGTCCGTGAGGGATGGGCGGCCTGGCATGACGAAGATAACAATGTGGTTTTTGTCATGTTCTTCCCAGTTAAAAAAGGCGCCCAGTACCCGGATGGCGGGAGTAATTTTGAGATATGGACATCCGGAACAGGAACCATAAAAGCCAATAACAAGGATGTCACCACCGAGTATTCCCCCGAAACTGCACTTATGGAATTGGAAGTGATGGGACCGCTGACTCGTCTCAATAACGGTGAATCCGCCAGACTCGATGTCACTTGGGCGGCGTGCCACGCATCAGGAGTGAAGAGAGTGATTCCGGCAGGAGTGGTGGCTGAAGAATTGAAGGTAAAGGATGATATCATAACCGCAAAATTCGGTGTTTTTTACGGGGGAATTCTCCAGGTAGTGTATCTGGATAAAAATAAAAAACAGATCGGTATGAAGAATCTCAGTGAAATATCTCCCCTGGGTGAAATTAATATTGAACAGCCAAAGACCGATTATTCTTCGATTGCCGCCGGAATCCGCTACCAGGTACTGTCGTACGACAAAACAACGACCCTGACGCTTGGCGAGATTAAGTTTTAGAAGAAAGGTGATTCATGAGATCGTTTCAATCCATCTGGTTTATTCCGCTCATCCTGGCATTCCTGCTCACCGGATGCTCGTCCGGCGGTCAGAAATTGGAGGGCGACCACAAGATTCCTCCCGGCGCCCGTGAAGATTTATACTTTGAGATATCGGCGCTTGGCTCGGCTTCTTACTTCTACGACCACCGTGAAGGGCTCCGGCTGGCCGGAGAGCATTTCGGAGTGCAGACCCAGTATAAGGGACCGGCGGATCTGAATATTACGGCCATGATTCAGGCGATCGAACTTGCAGTGGCTCAAAGGCCGGCAGGTATCATGGTAGTCGGGTTCGAGGAATCGCTCAACAATGCAGTGAACAAGGCGGTGGATGCAGGAATTCCGGTGGTCACCCTGGATTCAGACCTGCCCAATTCCAAACGTATAGCCTTTGTAGGGACAGGCAACTACGATGCCGGCTTCCGGGGAGGACAGAAACTGGCCGAACTTTTACGTGGTAAAGGCAAAGTGGCAATCCTGACCAAAGTCGGGCAGCCCAATCTCGAAGAACGAGTCCGTGGATACAGGGAAGCTTTGGGGAAATACCCGGACATCGTAATTGCCCGGATAGCCGATACCAAATCGGAAGTCCCGATGGCCGCCCAGGCCGCCGCATCCGTCCTCGCGGCAGTGACTGACCTCGCGGGAATCGGCTGCGTCGAGGCTGCCGGAGGAGCTGGCGCCGCGACCGCAGTGAAAGAGGCCAAGGTTATCGGAAAGGTCAAGGTGGTTGCGATGGACCGTGACAACGATATCCTCGCCTATATCAGGGACGGGGTGATAGACGCCACCGTGGTTCAGCAGACCATGCTCATGCCCTATTACGGCCTCAGCATCCTGTACCAGATCAATCACCATAACCTCCCCATCTCGAAAGATAACAAAGCGGCGGGAATCAGCGCAGTACCCCGGGTCATCGATACCGGCACCATTCTGGTGGACAAGAGCAACTGCCAGCAGTTCATGAGATAATGCAAGCAGGTGTTAATCAAAAGAATTCCTCGAAGCTCTGCTTCGGGGTTATCTTTTGGGTATGAGCGAACACATACTGAAGAGACATAATAAGAGTATACTCCTCTATCACATTGAATGTCCGGCGAAATATCGGCGGAAGGTACAGAGGAAATAGAAAGGACTCTGAAGGAAACCTGTTTGGGAATAGGGGAGCGATACGAGATACATTTTATCGAAAGAGATATTTCGAAGAAACCCGGAGGTGAGAAAGGTTCTCTGTGGCGGTCAGATATGGACGACCGGTTCTACATCAATACTGTGGGTGCATATGCG
>JAUYCD010000127.1 GCA_030692375.1 Candidatus Latescibacter sp.
CTATCTGTAATTTCTTTTTAGAAAAATAGGCGGTGATAATTCTTTAATACTTTTTCATTACTTCTTGTTATACAAGAGGATAAGCTTTATTTTGTAATGTATGGTAAGTGATTGATATTTATGTAAAAAATTGAAATGACAATTTTACGAATAATCCGGGCTAAAAGATGCGCTGCGCTTGCATCGTTCCCGCGAAGCGGCAACAAGTTCGGCATGACACGTGTCATCCTGAACTCGTTTCAGGATCTAAACACTCAAAACATGCGCAATTATTTATGTCGTCATGTATAATTTGGAAAAGACCTTATTTATACACAAACTTCCCCGCTTTATTGATATAGCACCATTTACCTTCGGTTTTCACCAGTGCGATACCATTGGAAAATACTTTTGCATCCTCGAACTGAGGCTTGATGACCAAACGGCCGTCACGATCTATATAACCGTACTTATCCCCGTTTTTGATCACCGCATACCCTTCGGAGAAATTCCAGGCGGAGTCGAATTGAGGTGGGACAATCATTTTCCCTGTTTTGTCTATGAATCCGTATTCCCCGTTCATTACTACCGGAGCCAGCCCTTCGGAAAAATTGAGCGCCTGATCGAAACGAAAAGGTATTATGTTTTTCCCCGTTTTATCGATGAATCCGTACTTACCATCAGAAACCGGGGCAAGTCCTTCGGCAAACATGAAGGCAAAGGTAAAACGTGGTGGTATCACTATATTTCCGGCCTTATCGATATAACCATACTTGTCATTCACTTTAACTGCGGCCAATCCTTCGGCAAATTTACCGGCATCCCGATACTGGGGTTTCACAAAAATCTTGCCGGTACGGTCAACATACCCGAACAGTGAATCGGCCCAGATACGGGCGACCCCATCGGTGAACCCCCAGGCCATGGTAAACTGTGGAGGGATGATTGTTTTACCGGTTCTATCAATGAAGCCGAACTTTCCTTTCATGTTCACAAGCCCCAAGCCCTCGGTGAATGATCTGGCCAAATCGAACTGGGGGAAAATTACCATCTTCCCGCCGGCATTGATGAAACCCCACTTGTCATTCACCCTTACCGCGCAGAGGTTTTCGAAAAAATCACCCGCTTCATTGAATGAGGGTTTGACTATCACTTTCCCGGCGACATTTATAAATCCATACCTATTGCCATCAAATATCTTAAAAAGAACAGGCAGATTAGCGGCATAAATCGCTTGGCTTCCAATCATAGTGACAGCCGCCAAACATAAAACGACCGCTCTTGTTATTCTTTCTGTCATGATTTCTCCTGTGAATATCAGGATTAACACGATACAAATCATGCGAATCCTGACAAATCAGATAATCTGTTCAATTGTTCACTTTTTTAATAAGATAGTATCGGCGTTCAGGTTTCAATAAAAAAAAACGGTGAGCGTTTTTAGCGGATTCTAAAATAGTTCTGCTTCACATCGTGGTGCGGGGAATATAGCTGCTGATTTTTGCTCGAATTTCTGGAACCGCGTTCACAGAAAACCTCGGTTCTCCCAGACGGGCTTTCCCTCCATACGGAGTGATAATCTCCCTTTTTATCAGTTCGGTTATGAATTCCAAAGGAACAGCAAGTTCCCTGGACAGTTCTTCAAGAGAAAGAAGCGCCATAGCACAAGTCCTTGATATAATTCGATTTGCGAGAATTAATGGGGAGAGTTGAACTTTCTGTCAAGCGTAGGTGTAATATGTTTGAACGTCTGAGATGTGTCAATGTGAAAGTTAGTTTTATAAAAAATTTCTAACCTGTTCCTAATCATAGCATTGTCTCTTTTTACAGAAAATGAATAATAAATTCTTTTATCACATGTTGCAGAAAGCAACACGCTCATCTGTTTTTCTTATTCGTTTCAATCTCCTGATAAATTTCTTCGTGCCCAGGCATTGAAAAAGCAAGGAATGCTGCCTGCTATTCCGTAAAAATCCATTATACCTGTACTATTTTACACATAAAACTATACGTTGTCCCTATCTTCCTAAAATTTTAAGCGCCTCCATCAATTCGGCATTTTCCACTGTGATGGCATAGATGGCATTACAGAAACTTATTGCCTTATCAAGCGGTTTCTGATGAATGTTACGGCCGGTGGCATTACCCGATGCTCCTCCTACATGTATCTGGTCATAAAGGTTCCGGAGAAATTGTTCCTCATTCATCGCCTCACCCCCGGCGCATACAAGTCTGGTTCTGCCCGCAGCCTGGACCGCTTCCCTTAACGCTTCGCTTGAATCCATACCCTCTTTTTTCGGAGCGTTGACCTTTACAAAATCGCTGCCAAGACACGCCGCCACTCCAGCCGCACCGGCAATGAGGTGAGGTGATTTTTCATCGGTAATCGCTTTCCCGCGCGGATAAATCCAGAGGACCGTCACCAGCCCGTAAAAATGCGCTGTATTAACAATCTGAGCCGCCTGCTGGAGCATTTCCGCTTCGTATTCACTGCCCAGGTACACGGTGTATCCTACCGCATGGATGGAAATTCCGGAATTGTCACGAAGTTCCACCACCTGCTCAACATCAAGCCACTGTTGGCTGAACGGCTCTGCTTGCTGTGTTTTCACCAGGTTGGTTTTCGAATTTAATTTTACCAGGTAAGGAACATGAGGATAATCCATCCCATATTGTGCGATCAGACCGAGTTGAGCAGCAAAAACGCCAATATGCGCCCCTCCGGCGATACGGAATAGGTGTTCGGGATCATTATCGTCAAGGGCTATTCCCGGTCCGTAAAAATCATCATTCAGATGCTCCCCCTTCTGGTCTCCGGCAAAAAGCATGAGGCGATTTTTCCCATGGGTGATATGAAGATAATTTTGACGATAGATATCTTTGGATTCCCCGGGGACATCGAGCGGGATTTTTACTTCGGAAGCGTTGGTTGAATTCATTCCAGTTCTCCTTATTCAGCAAGGAAGGAAAGCCATGATGGCAATATATGGTCATAATATTGTGTAAATGAAATTATATCATAATTTACCATATTTCGTCAATTTGGTAAATACTTTTTTTTAAAAAAAATACTATATTTTCTTTACATGCAGTTATCGCTTTTCCGTCCTTCTTCTATTCTTTAACGGAGGAAACATTCCATGATTTTTACTTTCTTCTTCATTGCAGTATATCTCTTCGTTGTTTTCAGCCCCCTGATCATCGTCCTCTTTGCCGGGATTCATACCGGCCATACCATTGTCTATGAGCTAGGGAAAGCTTTTGCGCTCACAGCATTTACTATCATAGCCATGCAATTTGTGCTTTCCTCACGGGTGAAATGGATGGAGCGTCCGTACGGTATGGGCCGGATTTTTAGTTTCCACAGATATATGGCGGTGCTGGCTTTTATTCTCCTGCTCAGCCACCCTGTTCTACTCTCCATCGGCGCCGGAAGCTTTTGGCTGCTCTTTTCCCTTTCCGTTCCCTGGTATATCTGGCTGGGAAAGGCCGCTCTCGTGCTCTTAGCTATTCAAGTGCTGACCGACATTTTCCGTCTGAACCTGCGCTTCGAGTTTGAAAAATGGCGCTTCACTCACAATAGCGTCGGGGGGTTGCTTCTTGTCTTGGCTTTTTCACACAGTTTTACCATGATTACCCGTAATCTCCGTCTCGTGCCTGTGCAATTCCTATGGTTTATCTTTCTGGCTATCGCACTCTCGTTTTACAGCTATCACAAATTCATTGTTCCGGCTTCCCTTAGAAAGAAACGCTATCGTGTCGACTCGGTTATCCGGGAAACACCCAATGTTTGGACAATCACTTTTACTCCTCAGAATGGAAGAAACCTTTTTGACTATAAACCCGGACAGTTTCAGTACATTACGCTTCATCGGGAGCAGGGACTTCCGGAAGAAGAGCATCATTTCACCATCTCATCCAGTCCCGCTCAGAAAGGATATGTCGCCTCCACCATCAAGGAATCGGGGGACTTCACCTCTCTCATCGGTCATACAAAGCCGGGAGACACCGCCTCTATAGAAGCTCCGTTCGGCAGATTTTCCAACATGTTCTTTCCGGAAGACCGGGATTTTGTTTTTATTGCGGGAGGGGTCGGCATCACTCCCATCATGAGCATGCTTCGATTCATGCGCGACTCACGCGCGGAATACCCCGCTCTCCTCATCTACGCCAACCGGACAGAGCAGGACATCATATTCCGTCAGGAGCTTGCCGACATGGAGAAACGTGGTTTCCCCCTGCTCAAAACTGTCCATATCCTGAGTAATCCCGGTCCGGAATGGAATGGGGAACATGGCCGCATCAACCTTGAAACACTGATTCGACAGGTAAAAGATTTTGACGGCAGGGCCTTCTATATCTGCTGCCCCCCGACTATGATGAAGGGGTTAATACGTATCCTTCACGATATGGGAGTTAAAAAAAACCAGCTTCGGAGCGAGGCATTTTCACTTTGAGAGGAACCATTGAATGAATTGAAGAAAAAAAATCCAACAACAACTTCGGGGTATAACGGGTTCACTGCATCATCGTACGGGCTTTTTCCTCACGTTCTTTTCGGCGGGAACGTGTACCATATATGAATACACTAACCAGTGAGACAAGAGAGGCTCCTCCTATGGTTGCCCCGGCTTCATCATGTCCTTGTAGAATACAATAGGCGCCAGCAATTAATCCTGTAACACCAAGAAAAAAAGCAAATACAGTACCGAACATACTATTGCGGGAGTTTTGTTTCATCGCCATTATTTCTATCTTTTGTCGGTGTCCTGTTTGGCTTTCGACCATCGAAAGAATACGCTCCGCCGCGCCGGGAAGGACTGCATTGTAGTGTTCGAATGCTCCTGGCGGAGGAAGGGGGCCCGAAAAACTCAGGGATTGCAGGAATAGTTTATTTTGTGCCTGTAAGGCGTGCTTGGGTTTCGCCATCCTGGGATTCCTTTATCTGGCAGAATACAGAGCGCATATCATTCCCAATCGTCTTCCAGTCATTGTAAATTGCAATAGCATCAGCCATTTCCGGTGTTGGCGACTCATTATACACCGTTAAAGTTGAACCGAGATCGAGGACTGATGCCATCCCGCCGATGAAACTAGGCATGGAAAAAAGGAAGTCTGTCATGGTATTCTCCCGAGTAGAAGTCGTTTAATATATAAAGAGAGCCTATGTTTGTCAAGATTTTGATTGGTTGAAATGGTATTTTCTATCAATGTAGTTGTCAAGTCAATTCACATACTGCTTTACACAAATTTATTGTCAAATTGTTTCATAATCTTTATCAGGTGATATATTTGACATCAATTAAAATCATTTATAATCACAACTATAATCTTTACTGCCGTTATCTAACCCGGATTATTCATAAATTTTTTTTTGCTGCCTGAGAATTGTGAAAATGGCCATGTATTAAACTTTCAAAATGGTGTTTCGGTCACCTTGAAGTGTGATTTACAAGAAACACAAGAACGCGGATGATTGATACATT
>JAUYCD010000128.1 GCA_030692375.1 Candidatus Latescibacter sp.
TCATCACAAGTTACTTCATCCATCAGCTTTGCCAAACCATAGTTCTCAATGACCTCTTCCAAGCGTTGGAATTCCTCAATCGGAATTTGAACGGCTATCGGTTTCTTGTTTTCATCAAGAACAATATTTTTATGGAGTTCAAGCATTGTAATCCCGAGTCACCCCTCGCCTGACTAGGAGAGGGGAAGGGGGTGAGGTATGGATATGAATATATGGATATAAAATAGTGATAATACCACTTTTGTCAAGATAAAATTTATTTCATTCGTTTCAATCGCAAAAAAAGCCGGAAGGGGAAATCCGGATTCAGCGGCGCGGAGGTTGGAAGCGGTCAAAAATATCCCGTTGTTAAAAGTGACCGATCTACCCGCATTTCGTATAGGCGCAGACCCGGCAGACCAGGCATCCTTCGGCGTTTTCGAGCACCCCGCCGCAGTCGGGACAGACTCCGGCCATTTCACGTTTCCGCTCTTTCCGGGTAATCGTTTTCACTGCCATATTGAGAGAATCGGCATCCTGGGTGAAAACCGGTATCTCGTGAACGGGGTTCCCGTTCGACTCAAGATACCGCGACAAAGAGGTGGCAATCGCATCAGCACAGGATACGATAAGCCTGCCGTTCTGCCATATCGGCGAGGGACACCGTATCCCTTTGAGCTGGGAGACGATCTCATCGAGGTTTACTCCGCTGCGGAGCGCCAGAGAGATGAGACGGCTGATCGCTTCAGACTGGCTCGAAGTACATCCGCCGGACCTTCCCATCTGACAGAACACTTCGCAGAGTCCGTTATCGTCACGGTTCACTGTTACGTACAGATTTCCGCAGCCGGTCAGGATTTTCTCCGTGGCGCCGACTGTGATGGAGGGGCGGGGGCGGGGTTTGATATGGGCATGCGCTTCCGCTTCCTCCGTCTCTAAAGCCTTTTCCATCATGAGGACCTGCCCCTCACGGGAGCCGTCGCGGTAGATGGTGATCCCCTTGAGACCCGCATCGCAGGCTTTCATATAGGCGTTAGCCACATCCTGCACGGTGGCGTCCTGTGGGAAATTGATGGTCTTGGAGACCGCGTTATCGGTAAATCGCTGAAAAGCTGCCTGGATACGGATGTGCCAGTCGGCGGAAATATCGTGAGCGGTGCGGAAAATCCTTTTCACCGAAGCGGGTATCTCATCGATGTGGGATATGGTGGGCGATTCGGCGATCGCTTTCCGCACGAAATCGGTCAGGAAGCCCCCCTCCTCGGCCATTTCGCGGAACAGGGGATGGAATTCGACCAGGCTTTTTCCATCGAGGATATTCCGCCGGTACGCCAGGGCAAAAATCGGCTCGATCCCGCTGGAACAGGAGGCGATGATGCTGATGCTGCCGGTCGGCGCGATGGTGGTCGTGGTTGCATTCCGGAGAGGTTTTGCTCCCGGAACATCATAAATGCTCCCCTCGAACCGTGGGAAAGCGCCTCTGATTTCCGCCAGGTGTGTCGATTCCGCTTTGGATTCACGGTCGATGAAGGACATGATTTCTTCGGCGATGTGTTCGCTTTCCTCTGAATCATAAGGTATGCCGAGCCTGATCAGCATGTCCGCAAATCCCATGACTCCCAGCCCGATCTTACGGTTCGCTTTTGTTTCCTCGGCGATTATGGGGAGAGGATAGCGGTTCACCTCGACAACATTATCCAGAAAGCGTACCGCCAGGTGGGTTACACTCCCCAGATGTTTCCAGTCTATCGTGGGTTTCCCTTCCTCTTCTATGACCATAAGGGACAAGTTGATCGACCCCAGGTTGCAGGACTCATAGGGCAAAAGGGGCTGTTCCCCGCAGGGATTGGTGGATTCCATAGGGCCAAGGTGCGGCAATGGATTCTTTGCGTTTATCCGGTCGATGAAAATCACTCCCGGTTCTCCGGTGGCGTGGGCGTTCTCCACAATCAGCGCGAATATGTCACGGGCGCTCTCGGCTTTCACTACCCTGCCGTCATGGGGATTGACCAGGTTGTAGCTGAGGTCATTGCGCACCGCCTCCATGAAATCATCGGTGACAGCGACCGAGATATTGAAATTGGTGAAACGGGTGGTGTCGCGCTTGCAGGTGACAAATTCGCGGATATCCGGATGGTCGACTCGCAGTATGCCCATGTTCGCCCCGCGACGGGTGCCGCCCTGCTTGATGGTCTCTGTGGCGGCGTCATAGACCGCCATGAACGACACCGGGCCGCTCGATATGCCGCGGGTGGATTTCACCATGTCATTCTTCGGCCGTATCCGCGAGAACGAGAATCCCGTACCCCCGCCGCTTTTATGGATGAGCGCGGCGTCTTTCAAAGACTGAAAGATGGAGTCCATGGAATCGTCGATGGGCAGGACAAAACAGGCGGAAAGCTGCCCCAGCTCACGGCCGGCGTTCATCAGGGTCGGGGAATTGGGCATGAATTCCCCGCTGACCATCAGGTTATGGAAAAGCACCTCCGAATCGCAGGCCAGTTCGCCCGTTCCCAGGAGCTCCTCAGCACCGGCCACAACCTTCGCTACCCGCAGGAACATATCCTGCGGCTCCTCGACTACTTCTCCATTATCGTTCTTTTTCAGATACCGGGCGCAAAGGACGGTGAGGGCGTTCTCGGAGAGCCGGACGGGTTCCAGGGCAATCCTGCCGCCTGCGGCGCAAATGATGTCTGTTGATGTGGTCATGATATTCCTTTTTTCTCTATGGTTTTCTCTGTCAAATGGGAGGATTTTTAAAACAATTCCGTATAATTATATATACGGGAACGGCAGCTTTTTGTCAATAGTTTTTAGAGGTTTGTGAAAAAGCGGTTTTATATCACTGAGACCCCGAAACGGATTTATCGTTCCCGCGAAACGGCAACGAGTTCAGGGTGACCGCGTCATGCCGAATGGGTTCACTGCGCTCTTGGCGTCCGGAACGCAAGAATAATTTCTCGCCTGGCCCGGAAACCTTCTACGGTCTTCTCCACCAGCCCGGCCTTCAGTAAAAAGTCCAAATCCCGAATCATCGTCCGTTCAGTTTTCCTGGCGTAAGCCTGGGCGAGCCGTGTGGAAATGAGCGGTACTTGGGACAGGAGTACCGGCTTCGCCTGAAGGGAAAGGTCGAGGACGAGATGACGCCGCCTGACATCGCTTTCGGAGGTCTTGTCCCTGAAAAACTCATGGACAAAATTCCGCCAGGTGATATCCCATTGCTGCCGCCAGATGATGTCGAGCTGCTGATGGAGGCCGTCGAGGAACCCCTGCACAGCGTAATGGATGAACGGAATGACATCGCCGGATTTCCCGGCGCGGTCGAGCAGACGGTAGTATTCGCTGCGGGTAAGGTTATAATGGTTGCTCAGAAGATGAGCGGAGGCGGCAGGAATTCCGGAAGAAATGAGAATCTGGAACTCGATGAGGCGCGCAGTGCGCCCGTTTCCGTCGCCGAAAGGATGTATCCAGGCGATATAAAGATGGGCAAGGACGGCTTTGATGATGGCGTAGGAGATGCGCAGAACAGGCTCGCCGGAGAAATTGGGGCCATTCAGCCACTCACCGAGTTTTTCGAGCAAGTATCCGCAATCCTCTGCAGGAGCGCCGCGATACCTCCCCACGAGCACGGAATGGCTGCGCAATTCACTCGGAACCACTCCCTCCTCCACTTCGAGGTTACGGAGCACGAGACGGTTCAGTTCAAGCATTCGCGCTGGGGTCAGGACGGGAATAGAACCCTCGGAAATCTCTTGGAGCATGCGGTTGCATCCTTCTACGATGTTGTCGATTTCCTGTGAGAGATATTTCCGCGAAGGGGGGAGTTCCAGTTTCCCTTCCAGATGGCGGAGCACTTCTTCTTCGGAAAGGGTGTTGCCCTCGATGGCGGTGGTGGCGAGCGCTCCCTTCGCCAGATAGATCCGCTGCAACTGCCGGGCGGTATCCGGGCGGAGCGGAACGCGGGCGATATGCTCGCATTTTGACTGGCATTCTCCCAGCATGATCCAAAGCTTCGGCGATGCTGCACTCAGATTAACGGAAAAGGAAAGCCAGGGGTGCGTCCTGAGATATGTCTTTTTTGATGTCATAAATGATGTCATTCTCAACTTATTGTTATTCTTGATATAATACTACTTATAATACTTATTATGACACAAAAATAGCATACAATTCAATTATTGTCAAGGAAAAGTTTCACCGAGTTATGTTATCTTGCCGTTGACATTATAAGAAACTTGAGGGAGGTAAGAGCAAAAGAAATATATGAAAGCGAGGCGCCAGGTTTGATATATAGTTTCACATTCGTAGACCCTCCCCTCTCCCAAGACCGTCGGAAATGGGAGAGGGGCAAGGGGGTGAGGGGAACTACTGTCTCGGAGGAAAAGCCTTCTGATATGCTTCTTTCTGCTTGTCGTTGAGAAGATCCATCACCTTCTGATTGGCGCCAGTTTCATTCGGGAGCGCCTTGAGCGCCGCGACCTGTTTTTCGGTCAGGGGGCAGGCGGCCTTTTCCAGAATAATCAACTGGTTGATATAGCGGGGAGTCTCCGGACCGTTATTCCGTCCCGGCCTCGACCCGAGCGCCGCTTTGAGCGCTTCCGTCTGCTTTTCGGCGAACATTGCGTTAATTCCCTGGAACGCGGCGCGTCCCTGGGTTATGTCGATGTCTTTCAGCTTTTTATCCTGGTCTGCGGTCAGCGGAACACCAGCGGCTTTAAGAATGGTTGCGAGCGTGACCGGTTTATCGGTAGCCTGCGCCATTACAACGCTTGTCCACAGAACGGTCAGGGCAAACAGAGAAATTACCATACAGATAATGGTGCTTTTCTTCATACCTTCCCCCTTTAAAACGTTTGTGAATCGAACACGTGGGGCGGCATGACTTCCCCACCTCACACCTGCCGGGTTATAAGAGTATTACCGGATTGTAAAGGTCCTTTCAACAGCGAAGATAAACAACATATATTTTGGTATAAGTCAATGAAAAAAATGTCTGTCAATCGAACATTTACTAAAAATATTCTATTTCACGAAAAAAGCAAAGGTCTTTCACACGCATAAGTCAGACTTTTCTCAGAATTTTCCCCGGCAGTTTCCCGGTATGCTCTCCGTTATTGATGACCCGCTGGCCGTTCACTACCACGTGGGGGATGCCTTCCGGATACTGGTGAGGATTCTCGAAGGTAGCCTTGTCGATGACCATATCGGGGTTGAACACCACAAGGTCGGCGAAGTACCCCTCTGCGATCTTCCCCCGCTGCGCCAGGCCGAATTTTAAGGCAGCCAGGGATGTCATCTTTTTGACCGCCTCCGGGAGAGTGAGCACCTTCTCCTCACGGACATATTTCCCGAGCACCCGCGGAAATGTGCCGTAAAAGCGCGGATGGGGCTTCCCCTTCCCAAGGACGCCGTAGGGGGCCGCCGCGCAGCCATCCGAGCCGACTATCACCAGCGGATGGGCAAGGAACCGCTTCAGGTTCTCCTCGCACATGCCGAAGTGCACCATGGAGACATGGTTTTCCTCTTCGAGCAGAAGGTCGCGCATGAAATTATAGGGAGACTTTTTCGCCTCGGCAGAGGCCTGGAGGATGTTTTTGCCTTCCAGGGAACGGTTTTTGTCCAGGAGAACCGAAGAGATGACCACCTTATCCCAGGCGCCTGCCCTGGCTTCTTTTTCCTTCAGCGCCTGACGGAGTTTACCGTCCAGTGATTTGTCGCGCAGGCGGGCCATGAAATCGGCGGTGGTTCCCTCGCGCGCCCACTGGGGAAAGAAGCTGTCCAGCCCTGTCGCGGATGCGATATAGGGATAGCGGTCGGCCTGAAGCGGAATGCCTTCTCTGGCCGCCTTTTCAAGAACGGGGAGCATCTGGTCTATCTTCGACCAGTTGCGGGGATAATTGGCTTTCAGGTGGGCTATCTCAAGATTGACCCCGGAATCACGGGCGGTGGTGAGCGTCTCGTCGATAGCATCGAGGACGCCTTCCTCCTCGCTCCGCATATGGGTGGCGTAGACGCCGCCGAGCTTGGCAGCCTCACGGCAGAGCTCGGTGATTTCGTCGGCTTTGGCGAAACTCCCCGGAACATAGATCAGGCCGGTCGATAATCCCAGGGCGCCCGCCTGGATGTATTCGCGCACCACCGCTTTCATCTTTTCCAGCTCCGCGGGAGCAGGCGGGCGGTCATTCGGTCCCATTGCAAAGTCACGGAGTTTCCCCTGGCCGAGCAGTGTTCCGAAGTTGAGCGCGGTTCCCCCTTGCTCCAGCCGCGCCATGAATCCTTTCATATCCCTCCAGGTCACTTCCACGCTGAATTCCCTGTCGATATTCTTCTTAGTTTCTTCATACGACCGGTCTGAAAGGGGAAAGTGCGAAAAGCCGCAGTTTCCGCCGATTTCCGTGGTCACCCCCTGATGGATTTTGCTTTCACCTTTTGGGTTGGCCAGGAGATGAACATCGGTATGGGTATGGGGATCGATGAATCCGGGCGCAACCGCCATTCCGGCGGCCTCGATGACATCGAGGGCGCGATCCTTGGAAATTTTCCGCGCGATCTTCACAATCCGGTCGCCTTTCACCGCAACATCCATCTCACGGCCCGGACTGCCGGTGCCGTCGTATACCACCCCTCCTGTGATCAGAAGGTCGTATTCCTTTTTTGATGCGCACCCCAGGATCAATCCCGAGAAAAAAACCGCTCCTCCCACCGTTCCCTGCAAAAAAGTTCGCCGTTTCATTCGGATGTCCCCCCAATTTATAGAATAGATGCCGATGTAGAATAGATGCCGAAACAAGTTCGGCATGACACGTGTCATCCTGTATCGTTGAACTCGTTTCAGGATTATTGCTCAATCACTCCATGTTCTTGAAATATTGGCTGAACACAAGTTCGGATATTTAACAGGTCAGTGCAGGAAAAGTCAAATGGTTTCTTTTTTCGGAGAGTGGAACTCTATAAATATAAAATATGTGCTTGACATAAAAATGAATAGTAATATATTTCGCATCTG
>JAUYCD010000129.1 GCA_030692375.1 Candidatus Latescibacter sp.
TTTCATAACAATACCTTAAGTATAATAAATCTAAACCGCCATGTCAAGCTAAATATTCATTTATTTTATTTATTTATAATAACTTATGTCAATATTATCCTTTTGTCGCCCTCGTCTTATTAAGGGGGGAATTCAGGGAGCGGGTTCTTTCAAACTCTAATAAATGTTTACATAGTAATAGGGATAATTTTCTTTTTCCCCCCTTAATAAGGGGGGTAGGGGGGATTAACTATTCGGATAATCACCCATTGGCTTACTTAACAACATACTGTTATTTTTTTTCTGCCGTCACCATTCACGAAAAACGAGGAAATAATGAGGAAACTCCTGCTTTTGACCGTTCTCCTTGCCGCGTTCGGTATCCTGGCCTTTGGCTGCGGGAAATCGGGCGGGAAAAGTAAGTCATCCGATAAAGGAAAAATCAGCATCGCGGTAATCCCCAAAGGCACCACCCACGAGTTCTGGAAATCCATCCATGCGGGCGCCATCAAGGCTTCCAGAGAGCTGGGAGTGGATATCACCTGGAAGGGGCCTCTCAAAGAGGATGACCGTGAGGAACAGAACCAGATCGTGGAAACATTCATATCATCGGGAGTCAGCGCCATCGTTCTTGCGCCTCTGGACGACCGCTCGCTCATTCAGCCGGTGCGCGCCGCGAAGGGAAAAGGCATTCCCACTGTCATCATCGACTCCGGCCTTCAGGAGAACTACCATGCCTCATTTGTGGCCACCGACAATTACAGGGGCGGAACCCTTGCGGCGGACCGCCTGGGCGAGCTAATCAAGGGCAAGGGAAAGATAATCATGCTTCGCTACCAGGAGGGGAGCGCCTCGACCACCGAACGCGAGAAAGGATTCATGGACACGGTCAAATCCAAATTCCCGGGAATCGAGGTCCTCTCCGAGAACCAGTATGCCGGGGCGACCACGGAAACCGCCTATACCGCCAGCGAGAATCTATTGAACCGTTTCAAAACCCCGGACGCTATTTTCACCCCCAATGAATCGAGCACCTTCGGGTGCCTGCGCGCGCTCCAGGACCGCGGCCTTGCCGGGAAGATCACCTTTGTCGGATTCGATTCCTCGGTAAAACTGGTGGAGGCGCTTCAGAAAGGCGAAATTAAGGGGCTGGTGCTTCAGAATCCGTTCAAAATGGGCTATCTCGGGGTGAAAACCGCCGCCGCCATCCTCAAAGGGGAACCGTACGAGAAACGTATCGACACCGGGGTCACCATAGCCACTCCCCAGAACATGAACGACCCGGAAATTAAACAGCTTCTGTCGCCGGATTTGTCGGAGTATTTGAAGTGAAAGGAAAATACTGTCTGAACCACTGATTTATGTGATGCATATGATAAAAGATGATGAAAAAAAAATGCACTAGGTAAAGAGAAATGTCAGTCAGAACCTTGATTCACTTGATTAAACGATTAGCATAATTTTATTGGCTGATTAATCATGGTAATCCTTTAATCACATAAATCATGGTTCAGACTTTCTTGTCTTTTTTTTTATGAATTTATTCTGGATTCTGACTCCTGAATTCTGTCTTTTATTTCAGATTTTACTTAGGTCTTCTTTATGAACACACCTCAATCCCCGCTCCTCTCCATGCGGGGCATCTCCAAGTCGTTCGGGGGGGTTCACGCCCTCAGAGGAGTCGACCTGGATGTCGCCCGTGGGGAAGTACATGCGCTCATCGGGGAAAACGGCGCCGGGAAATCCACCCTCATGAAAATTCTCTCCGGGGCAATCCGCGCCGACAGCGGGGAGATGTTCCTGGACGGCAGGCCTTACGAACCCCATGATCCTCTTCAGGCGCGGCGGCTGGGCATCTCCATGGTCTATCAGGAGCTGAACCTGGCGCTGCACCTCACAGTGGAAGAAAATCTCATGCTGGGGATCGAGGACTCATCATACGGATTTATCCGCCGTGATACCTATGTCCCCCGCATTCGCCAGGCGATGGAGACCCTTCGCCATACCGATCTTCACCCGAAAGCAATTGTCCGCGACCTCTCGCCCGCGGCCCGTCAACTGGTGGAAATCGCCCGCGGCCTTATTACCGATACCATGGTATTCGTACTCGACGAACCCACATCTTCCCTTTCCCGTCTGGACACCGAGCATCTCTTTACCGTGATCCGGTCGCTCAAAGCAAAAGGGGTCAGTATCATCTACATCAGCCATTTTCTGGAAGAGGTAAAGCACGTGGCCGACCTTTTCACTGTGCTTCGCGACGGCGAGACTGCGGGAAAGGGCGATGCCGCCGCCGCTCCGATCGAGAAGATCATCGAGCTCATGGTGGGCAGGCCTTTGACCGAGATGTTTCCCCGAGTCCCACACAAGACCGGCGGGGAGCTTTTTTCTGTCCGGGGGCTTACGGGGACGAAACTGCCGGTTGATGTATCATTCACCGTCAGAGGCGGAGAGATATTCGGGATTGCCGGTCTTGTGGGAGCGGGAAGAACCGAAACGCTGCGGATTCTCTACGGCCTCGGGGACCGTGCAGCCGGAGAGGTAAAAATCGCCGCCTGGTCTGGCCATACCGGCAAAATCACCCCGCCTCACATGATACGGCAGGGTGTGGCCTTCCTCTCAGAGGACAGGAAAAACGAAGGCCTGGCTCTGAGACGGTCGGTCGCCGAGAATATTACCTTGTCCACCCTGGATCGCATGACACGATGGGGACTTGTGGGCGACAGCGCCATCGCCGAAGTGGCGAAGAAATGGGCCGGACGCCTTTCCATGAAGATCGGCGAGGTTACTGACAAGGTTACCAGCCTTTCGGGAGGAAATCAGCAGAAAGTGGCCATTGCCCGCCTGCTCGAGGAAAACGCCGACATTTTTCTTCTGGACGAGCCGACCCGCGGGGTGGATGTCGGCTCGAAGGTGGAGATTTTTCGCCTGATCGGCGAGCTGGCCGCCAAAGGAAATGCGGTGGTAATTGTGAGCTCTTATCTCCCTGAACTCCTCGGAATCTGCGATACCATCGCGGTGATGCACCGTGGGACGCTCGGACCGAAACGGCCGGTGACGGAGTGGAATGAATTTTCCATCATGAACGAAGCTACATCCGGAACAGTGTAAGTGGCAAAGTGACAGAGTGACAAAGTAAAAAGGGAACCACGAAACACACAAAAGGCACGAAAGAAAATTTTAAAAAAAAATGAATTACAAATTTCGTGTTTTTCGTGATTTTCGTGGTAAAATTTTTTTTAAACGCAGGATTGGAATGGATAAAATAGAATCAGAAAAACCCCGTTCTTTTTTCCAAAAGAACATGAATTTCCGGAGGCTGTTCTCATTCATCGGGCCTTTCCTCGGGCTGGGAATCATCATCGGCTTCTTCGGCATTCTCCAGCCGGACAAATTTCTTACCTTTTATAACTTCATGACTGTCGCCAATCAGACAGTGATCGTGGCGCTCGCCGCCATGGGCATGACCTTCATCATCATATCCGGGGGGATCGATCTCTCGGTGGGCTCTGTAATCGCGCTCAACACCGTGGTGACCGCCCTCCTTATCAACCACGGATTCAGCCCCCTGACGGCGCTGGTGATCGGGGTGCTGTCCTGTGTGTTCGCCGGGTCGCTTTCGGGACTTCTTATCGGCGGACTTGGCATCGTGCCTTTCATCGCCACCCTGGGAATGATGGGCATCGCACGCGGGGTGGCTAAATGGCTTGCCGGGGAGCAGAAAGTCGACGCTCCCATGACATGGCTCTGCGACCTCATGGGGAAATCCGACAGACTGAGCTGGCTCATCTTCTCTCCCGGAGTCTGGCTCATGCTCATTTCCGCGGTGGCAGTAGCCATCGTCCTCAAATACTCCCTCTTCGGCCGATATACCTTTGCCATCGGGTCCAGCGAATCCACCGCACGGCTCTGCGGAATACAGGTAGAGCGGGTGAAATTTTACATCTATACATTCGGAGGATTCATGACCGGACTCGCCGGGTTGATGCAGTTCTCACGGCTGACTGTAGGGGACCCGACGGTCGCGGCCGGAAAGGAGCTCGATGTCATCGCGGCGGTGGTGATAGGGGGCGGCTCGCTGAGCGGCGGCGAAGGCTCAATCCTCGGCACCATGATCGGAGCATTCATCATGGCCTTTCTCCGGAACGGCTGCAACATGACCGGCATCCCCAACTATGTCCAGGAGATCATCATCGGACTTATCATCGTCGGGGCGGTTGCCATTGACAACCTGCGCCACCGGAAAGTAAAGTAAAGAATGTCCAAAGCCCATTTATACATGGCGACATATTTTATTGCGTTTCTTTTCAAAATAGATGCCGAAACGAGTTCGGCATGACACGTGTCATCCTGAACTCGTTGCCGCTTCACGGGAACGATAAAACCGTTTCAGGATCTAAATACTCAAAACATGTGCATTTATTTATGTCGTCATGTACAGAATGAAGAGGCAACGCGGCAAATGAATGAAGAGTCTATTTCAACATAAGCATCTTGCCGGTTTTGGTGAAACGGTAATTTCATTCCATGACGGGAGAATACATGAAAAAAGCGCTGATAACCGGAATCACCGGCCAGGACGGCAGTTATCTGGCGGAGTACCTTCTCTCGAGGGGGTACGAAGTGCACGGCTTGGTGCGGAGAGCGGCCATCGAGGATCCCGCGCACCGGATGAGCCGTATTGTCCAGATCGTTGACCGGTTGAAACTGCATTCCGGGACGATCGACAACTATGCCAGCATCTACCGGGTGGTTGCCCTGGTAAGGCCGGACGAATTCTATCACCTTGCCGCCCAGAGTTTTGTCGCGGAGAGTTTTGAAGATTCCTTCTCCACACTGAATGTGAACATCTTCGGCACCCTGAACGCCCTTGCGGCTGTCCGTGAGCTGGCGCCGCTCTGCCGGTTCTACTTCGCGGGCTCATCCGAGATGTTCGGCAAAGTGCAGGAATCCCCGCAGAATGAAAAAACCTCATTCTACCCCCGGTCGCCCTATGGCATCTCCAAGGTTGCCGGATTCGACCTGACCAGGAATTACCGCGAGGCGTACGGTATGTTTGCGGTTTCGGGGATTCTCTTCAACCATGAATCTCCCCGGCGGGGGTTTGAATTCGTGACCCGCAAGATCACCTCCAACGCAGCCTTGATCAAGCTTGGGCTGGCGAAAACCCTGAGCCTGGGGAACCTGGAAGCCCGCCGCGACTGGGGACACAGCCGTGAGTATGTCTGTCAGATGCACGCCATGCTGCAGCTCGAAACTCCCGAGGATTTTGTCATCGCCACCGGAGAGACACATACCGTCCGGGAATTCTGCGAGCTGGCATTCTCCGAGCTTGACCTGGATTACCGTGATTACGTGCATACTGATGATCGCTTCATACGGCCCAGCGAGGTGGAGCTTCTTGTCGGCGATTATTCCAAAGCGCAGAAACTGCTCGGCTATACGCCCACCATTCGTTTCCCTGACCTGGTCAAGGATATGGTATGGTCGGATTACGAGAGGATGAAACATGAGGGGAGACGGTCTGAACCATGATTTATGGGATTAAAGGATTACCATGATTACTTAACCCGAATTATTCACAAACTTGCTATGACATTTTCTTAACTCTTTTTTAAACAAATACTTATTATTAATTTTGGAGGCAGCCCCCTAAATCCCCCGAAGGGGGACTTTTCATGGTAAAGATGAAAATGCGTAAGCGTAACTTATAAAAAATAACCGATTATGCCTTGTCTTGCAGTCTTTTAAGTCCCCCTTCGGGGGATTTAGGGGGCTGTATTTTAC
>JAUYCD010000130.1 GCA_030692375.1 Candidatus Latescibacter sp.
AAACGTTCAACTTATTCAGCATTTGACACCTTCAAGTACAAAATCACTTTTTCTTAAGCAAAAGATAGTTTGAGACGCCCAAAGCGGCTTTGGCGCCTTCCCCGGCGGCAATGATGATCTGCTTTTCCGGGACATTGGTGACATCGCCCGCGGCAAAAATTCCGGGGACGCTGGTTTTGCAGTAACAGTCCACCAGGATTTCGTTCTTTTCATTCATGGAGAGAATTCCCTTGGCGAATTGGGAGTTTGGAACGAGACCGATTTCCACGAAGACTCCGGAAACGGGAATTGTTCGAATTTCTCCGGTCGCCTGGTCGCGGATGGTGATGCTACTCACCGTTTGATTTCCTGAAATGCTTTCAACACTGTGATTTGCGTACATTGTAATCAGATGGGAAGCACGGGTTCTCTCAACGAGTATGCCGTCCGCCTGAATACCCGGCTCGCAGTTCACCAGGTACACGGTGCAGCCGAGGGCCAGGAGATCGATCGCCGCGCTGAAGGCGGAGTTGCCCCCCCCGATGACCGCCACCGTCTCACCCCGATAGAGCGGAGCATCGCAGGTAGCACAGTAGGTCACCCCACGTCCGATAAACTCTTTTTCGCCGGGAATGCCCAGTCCTCTCACGCGTTTTCCGGAAGCTGCAATAAGCGTAGCAAAGGAATACCGCGCACCCTTCTCGGTAGTGACCGTGCCGCCTTTTTCGGTTAGATCGAGAGTGTTTACACTATCACTGAGACGGAGATAGATGGAATGGAGTTGGAGCTGCTCCTCAAATGCCTTCGCCAGCTCAATCCCTGAAATGACATTATATCCGGGATAGTTCTCCACATTTGATGTAAAACTCACCTGCCCTCCCAGGTAGGGGCTGATGAGCAGAGTTTTGATGAGCTTGCGGGCGAGATAAATCCCGGCAGTCATTCCGGCAGGACCGCCGCCGATTATTATGGATTCGAATGAGCCGCCTTCTGGAGCAATCAGGGCTTTCCTGCTTTTTTCTTCCGGAACAGGTTTGACTTCCAGGTCTAGGGTATCGATTACTTTTACCATTTCAGCGAGTTCTGTCATTGTTCGCTCCGTCATGTGCATAAATTTCTTGATATATTTTGATTATTCACAACAACCAGCCGGATAGTCAAGTTATTCCCCCAATCCAGCGATAAGGATTTAAGAAAGAGGAAAATGCAAAAAAGATAGTTGATTAGGGCTATTTTCTTCTAGTAGTAAAGTTCGTTTTCCTGATCGATGAATTTTTCAATTTTCTCGATCGGGAGATATGAAAACTGACAAGCGTATCTGCGCGCTTCAAGAACACTTCTGCTCAAGGCATCCTGGACACTGGTGAGCGCGGTAAATATCTCTTCGTCTTTAAATCGCCGCCGCCAGAAATATCGGAAGACCACCTATCCCGGTAATCGGCTGATCGGTAAGTTCATATAATGCAAGTACTTTCTATAAAATTATCGCTGGATTAGGGTAAAAAGTAAACCCTAAGCCCAAAGCAAAAGCTTTTATTCTGATTTCTGTTTTCTGTATTCTTTCTTTATCGACTTTGCGAACTTTGCGTGAGATTTTTTTTCTTCCTCCCGGATTCCAGCACTGCAACCACATAAGAAATCCCGTAAAGAATCAATCCGATGACAAGAATCGGATACTTGTAATCGTCCGGCGCCGCCTGTTTTGACACAGCGCCGGAGAAGTCAAAGAACGAATACAGAATGAGAATGGTGGCCGCGCTGCCCAGCATCCAACTCAGTACGGGCGGCCTGAACTCAAGACCGCAGTGCAGGCGGCGGGTCAGCGAAATCCCGATGGTTGTCATGAGAATAGAGATGAGAACAGGTGCGATGACCGGGCCGATCCAGGGAAGGGGAATCAGAAAAAGAATATCGTTATCGAACATGCTCGCCGGCCACCCGAGGGCAACTTTCAGCCAGACATAGTAAAAAATATCCCAGACGCCGAAAAGAATGAGAAAATACCCGAATCTTTCCCAGAACCGCTTCCCGGCGAGCATTGCGACAGCGAGCAGTATGACGATGGTTGCGGCTTCACGGACGATCTCGATAACCGCTATCTCTGACGGGATGAGTTTAAGGGGAAAAGAGAAACCTTCCGGGTAATACAGCGCACGCAGATACACTACAACAGCGGCTTCGAGGTATCCCATGGCCGCCGCGAAAGCGAGTACTGTCAGAACTCGCGAAAGATAGGAAACATCCTCGACTTTCATGAATCGGTCTTTCTGATAGACTTTTTCCGTTCAATACAAAGTATATTTGCTCGGAGAATAAAAAAATAGGGCTCTTCTCCGAATCAGTTGGTAAATTTTAGAGTGCAAAATGAGATAACTCTTTGAGAGGCAGCCCCCTAAATCTCCCGAAGGGGGACTTTCATCGTTTGGGATAAAAAAAGTTTTGTTACGTAAATAATCTAAGCAAGCCTCAATCTGTCAAGCCTCAGCCGAAGGCTGACTTGCTTGGGCTTGACAGCAACTATCAACATATTTCAATTCAGGGTTGGATTGAGATCATTTCCTCAATGCAACCGTTATAAGTAAATTTCTTTACCAACTCTTTTGGAGAAGAACCAAAAATAGATCCTGAAACGAGTTCAGGATGACACGTGTCATGCCGAACTTGTTGCCGCTTCGCGGGAAAGATGAAACCGTTGCCGCTTCGCGGGAAAGATGAAACCGTTTCGGCATCTATAGACAGGTAAAAGGGCACTCCTCATATTAAAAGGAACGGGCCTGTAAGCCGGGTTCTGTTCCCCCTTGGCGGGAGCGATGGTCATTTGTCTGGGAAGCACGGTTGCCCGTCTCCTCATGCAGCCTACCCGGGACTGATTACGATGCGGACCACATCGCGGGGTCCCCGGATTCATAATCCGGGGTGCCCTCGTCCCCTATTTGGCCTTGCTCCGGGTGGGGTTTGCAGCGCCCCGGACGTTGCCGCCCGGGCGGTGGGCTCTTACCCCGCCATTTCACCCTTACCTCCTCCGGTTTCCCGGAAGAGGCGGTGTATTTTCTGTTGCACTTTCCTTGACCGGTTTCCCGGCCACCGGGCGTTATCCGGCACCCTGTCCTCTGGAGCCCGGACTTTCCTCACCTGGAAAACCAGGCGCGACCATCCGGCCCGTTCCTTTCAGTATGACGTTTAAAAGCTTGTGAAAAACACTTTATTGAATAAAATCCCCGCTTTTTCTAAACTCACCTCTTGGTCTCCTCTCTATTCTAAAGAGAAGATAACTCGTTGCGAGCCTTCTGGTTCCCCCTCTATAGGATAGAGAGGGGGTCAGGGGGTGAGTTTCGTCGGATAAGAAAATAACAGGCATTTAGACTTTTTCACAAGTCTTTTTAACCTCGATACAGTTTTATTTTACCCGATAAAACTCAAAAATATACTTCGCCGCGGAAATAATGGTCGGAATGAAATACCTCCCCGGTTTTCGGAAAAGCGAAGCCCGGATATAACAGTTCACCGCGCATCCCTCGCAGAACGGATACCGCCCTTCCTTTGCCATCTCTTCCCGGATCAGGGGTGAATTCCTTAAAGCGAACAACCTTCCCCGGATGGGTATTTTAGTAATCCCACGGTGGAAACAGGGAAGTATCAGGCAGTCGTCCGATGAAATTACCAGGGTGGAGGTCACCGCCAGGCAGTCCGGGTTTTCTCGACTGTTGCCGCCGTCGATGAGGAACGCCAGAAACCCCCGGTCGATCGATATACCTGGTCCCCGTGCCATGCTTCCGAGTTGACGGGCGCTCTCCGGCGAAAGTCCCCGGTTTCCGAAATAGGGGAAACAGGGGTTGAGGAACAGAGGAACCCGCATTCTCCGGGCAAGAGCGATTACATCGGGAACACGAGAGAGATTGTCATCGGTAACCGTGTGGATGAATGTGGGATTCTCTCCGAGCAGGCGGGCCAGGTCTATCGCCTCCATGACCCGGTCGAACGAGGGAACACCCTTGACCGCATCATGCCCGCCGCTCTCGGCGGCATCCAGCGAGAACTGCAGGACACTTATGCAATCGGCGATTTCTGCCGCGCACTCAGTATACCGTATGCCGTTGGTAGTAAGAGTGGTCAGAAACCCCAGGCGCCGTGCATACCGTAAAACACGGCCGATCCCCTGGTACAGGAGCGGCTCGCCTCCGGTGAAATCCACGATTCTCACCCCGAGACGGCGGATATCACCCAGGTTACGGCACACGACATCCGGCGATGCTTCATCGGATATGGGGACATCGTTCGTTTTCCAGATGCCGCAAAAGGAACATCGCGCATTGCAGCGATAGGTAAGATAATAATTACAGATAAAAGGCCTCATGGTTATTTTCAATATCCCCGCTTTTCAAAATACGGCCTCACCATGGCGTCGTATTCCATACCGCCGGTTTCATGCATGCCCTGCCAGAAATAGGGCATCTCGCCGCGGCGGGCCATATGGTCGGCCCACTGGGCGGTGAGCATCCAATGCACAAGATTCCCGGTCAGCCCGGCAATCGGGCAAACTGTCCCGGGAAATCCTTCTATGGCGATGACTCCCGCTTTCTCATCGCAGTAGGTGGTGAATGCGTCATCAACTTCTTTGAAAAGACGGACGCCTGCTGAATCGCCATCTGTGGAAAAAGGACAGGAAGCAACCGTGTATGCTCCTTTCCCACGGGCTGCGCGTGCAACTTCAAGCTCACCCGGATGATTCGACCTTACCGACCCGATAAGCACGATATCATCGGCGCGGACAGCGCCTGAATACTCCCGGGCTATCATGGAGCCGTTTGCCGCGCCGACCGCATCGGCAACAAACATATTCCCGCTCAGACCCTCTTCCGCTTTGAACGGCTCGCCGTAGACAAAGAGCCTTGCGTCCCTGCCCAAAACCAGATCGGCCCATTTTTCGGCCACCCGGTCGATTTTAGGACGGTCCGAACCGATCATCTGAAAACGCTCCAGGGTCAGATCGAGAAATTTTTTTGCAGGCGCCGCGCTCGAACCTTTTCCTTTTGCGCCGATCAGATGGGCAAGCGAGGCGGTGCAGGCCCAGTATACCGCCAGTTGCGCAATGCCGGTCGAGGGGCATATTTTGAATCGGGGATGCTGCGGCGCAGAGACGAGGCCGTTGTCCCAGGGCACATAACTATCAATGATCAGATTCGAGATTTCCTCCAGCGACAATTCCATTCTCCGCGGGTAGTACGCGCCTGGCGGAGTGCGAAAGCATTTGAAATAATTGTTGGTTATGCCCGCAATAAAAACTCCCCGGTCATGGGCTTTTTTCCAGTCGTCGCTCTCCTCGTTCCAGTTGGTCTTCATGTCCATGTTGACAATGTTGGTGAGGAGGAAATCCCCCTTTTTCATCGCCCTGAACGGTTCGCCGAGGAGCGAATAATACTGGGGCAGAATCCAGGGCTGTCCCGGTATATCACGGCATCCCGCGTAGGGAGCAAAATGGCCGAACACCACATTGGAATAGATGGTTCCTCCCTTTGTTTTCAGTTCGTACGCCTTTTCCATCGCCTCGGCGATCTTTTCTACCTGAGTGTCCCGTACACCCCTGATAATGTTCAGGATTCCTTCATAATACTGATCCATTAACGGTTTATACGGTTGGGTGTTCACCGGAAAAGCCCGGGATTCCGCCGCCCGGCCAACCATGGCGGCGGCGGAAGCGGACAGTACTGAAAGGAAGGTTCGGCGGGAATGTGTAGTATTCATGCGGTGCTCCTGATAACAGCAAGTTTGGCATCAATGATTAGAAAATGTACGTACTCTTAACCGGTTTCTCAACTGTTTTTTGTGATTTTTCATTATCCTGCTCTATTACCATCTATTCCATTATCAAAAACACCTTGGATATAAAAAAAAGTATTTGAATATATGTACTATCATTATAGCCGAATAATACTGCAACTTTTATCCAGAAAAAGGAGATATGATTATGGAAAAGGCTGTTCGGATTTCCC
>JAUYCD010000131.1 GCA_030692375.1 Candidatus Latescibacter sp.
GCTACAACGACGATACAGAATTTTAATAATATTTAGTGAGAAGATATCAGGCTGCGAGTTCAAGTATTTTGAGCCATTTACCCTGAATTGTGTTGATAGCGGCCAGATTAGACAGAATAATGGGTGGATTGAAATTAAGGCTGGAGTGGGGTCTCAGGAAGTTATAGTAAGTGACGAAGAGGGTAGTGAGCACGGCAGCGCCGTTGATATTCTTGAAACCGCAGCGAGCGCGGGTGTGGAACTTGTAGGTACGGTTGAGGCGTTCAATGAGTTGTTTCAATGGTCGGTATTGTTTGGATTCATCGTCATCGTTAGAGAGGCCGATGACCTTGAGACGTTTGATGGATTTGTCAACATTATTGGAATTGAAAGCGAGAATTGCTGCGTCGTATGATGGATTTCCATCGGCGATAAATTCGATGGATGATTGAGTATGGTCCGGGACATTTTCCATTACTTTTGTTATGGTAGAGAGAGCGGGAAGAACCCCCCGGTTATCCGAGATATTGAATGCCCATACAGCTTTTGATTGTGCACCGATTACGAACCATGTGTAGCCCCACTGGTCAGTGATACGAATGTAGGTTTCGTCGCCGATGATCTGGGAGTCGCTTACGGTTCCCTGGTATTTTTGGATAAAGTTCCAGGCGAGCACAGCGGCGTTTTTTTGACAGTTCAGGACAGTCTGGTGAGAGATGTGGATGTTATGAACATCACGAAGAATCTGTCGGGTCATTCTCGCACTGATGCCGTAAGATATGCTGTACTTATAAATAGTGTGGGTATCAGCCGCTTTCCAGCGGTAAAGCGCTCTTCCGCAATATGGACACCAGTACCTGGCTTTGCCTTCTTTACGAATGTGGTTTGACTGAAAGAGGGTGTTGCACACTTTACAGCGCAACTGGCTTTTTTTACAGCCGTCGTTGACGTAAAGATAGCTGGCAGGTGCATTGCAATTTTCACAGTGAGCATACGAGGGCGGAAGAAGCGAGTTTTTATGACGACGAACCGGTGGGAGGTCCTTACCGGTTTTGATGCGATGTTCTTTGAGGAGTTGTTTGAAATCTGCTGAAACTGCAACTTTTTTCAATGGGGGTTTTGTGAATGGCGCAAGGAGATCAACTACAAACTTACGATAATTCGGATATTTTTCATTAACGTTTGCTCGAAGCGGAATGTTATTTCGTTTACCATGTATAACTTCTAAGAGTATGTTTACTGCAACGAGAAGTTCATCAAAATAGAGTTGTTTGCAAAACCAACGTACTAAACGGGTAATTGAAGCTATTCTTCGCATGCGGGCGCTGTCTCCTTTTTAATGGATGCTTATTCTATGTAAGTATAAGATTGCAGCGCTCGTATGCTTTTAAAAAGTAAAAATATCCCCAAATATCGGGGGGGAACATGTCAAATCTACCCATCTTATTTATTAACAATATAATAACTTACTTTTTATGTCAATACTTTTGACAGTACGACAAACATATTAAGGAGAATAAAAAATGAAACGCCGCGATTTCTTCGTACAGGGCGCCGCCGGGGCGCTGACTCTGGGACTGGCAGGATGCGGAGCAAAACCGCGGACAATGGGCATCAAGAAAACAATGCTCAACTGGGAGGAATTTACCTTCGAGCCGACCATCCCCAAACCCTCTGGTACAATACCGACCGGGGAACTGGGGAAAACCGGCATCAAGCTCTCCAAATTCGGATTCGGCTCTCACATGCGGGCGGATATCGTCAAGTACACCGACGAACGACAGCGGATAATCCGCGCCGCGTACGATCTAGGAGTCACCCTCTTCGATATATACGATGAGGAACAGAAATGTTATCAGTATGAGCCGATGGGAAGATACATCGAGCCGTTCAATAAGAACGTGGTGCTTTCCATTGCCTTCCTGCCCTATGAAAAACGTACTTTCGAGCAGGAATTCGAGCGCGACCTCCGTGTGCTGAAACGGGATTACATCGACATGGTTCGTCTCCATGCATACGACCAGAAACACCCGCAGTGGGACCAGTGGGAGAAGCTGTTCAAGATGAAGGAGAAAGGATATGTCCGGGCGGTAGGCATACCCATTCACAACATAAGCGACCTTGATATGGCGCTCAAGAACTATCCCCTGGATTATGTGCTTTTCCCTTACAATTTCTATCATAATGTAGGCTGGCACGATGTGAAAAAGCCCCAGTGGGACAACTTCGATCCCCTGCCGGTAATGCTCCGCAAGAAGGGGGTAGGGGTCATGACCATGAAAGCATTCGCCGGAGACTTCCTGGTGGGGCCGTTCCGGAAGATCGCCCGCGCGGCTGTGAAATACAAGGATGTCAATTTCAACCAGGCGGCGCTGCGCTATGTTATCAATTCACCATTAAAGCCCGATACCACGGTCACCGGCATGTATAACATGGATCATCTCTATACCAATGTCGGCGCGTACTACCAGCCGAAAATGACCAATGAAGAGCGCGCCCTTTTGAAAGAAGTCAGGGATGCCGCCCAGATGACCGCAAAAGCATATCTGCCGAAACACTATCGGTTCCTGGAGAATTGGGCTGCGGCGGAATCGGACCTTGATGCATATAAAAAAGGATAAAGAAGAAACAATGAATTCGCTTCGATTTAATTCTTCCCTTTTGTCAAGCACGTTCATTTTATTACTCTTCTGTTTGTCAATTGCGGAATGCAGGAGATGCAAAGTACATGGTGTGATCGAAGGATTGCAATCGACGGGGTCGACAATGGGGATGAATGGGCAAATGCACGGAAATCTTTTGACGAACAGAAAATAACGGTGGGTATGTATAATAATGATGAAACGGTATTTATACTCCTGTCGACCAGTGACCAGCGTATCCAAAGGCAGTTGCTGGCATTCGGGTTAACCCTGTGGCTTGATGAATACGGCGGAAGCGCAAAGGTGCTGGGACTCCGTTTCCCACTCGGAATGAAAAACCCCGGCGGGTCGTCCGGCGGCGGCCTGAATACCCGGCGCGGGAACCAGATGGATGCCGCGCTGGAGTCTATCCAGGACAATCTCGAATTGATCGGGCCGGAACTCTACACGCGCTCCATAATTTCAGTGAACGAAGCTCAGAAATACGGCATACAATGCAGAATCGGCAGCGCCCAGGGGAAACTGGTGTACGAGCTGCAATACCCTTTGCAGCGGACGGATTCATGCCCCTATGGTATTTCGGAAAAAAAAGTCATGAAGGTAGGCATAGGAATTGAAACAGGGAGGATAGATTTCAGCCAGGAGAGGCAGCAGTTAAAAGAAAGAAGTGGAGGGGGCCGCAGCAGCTCAGGATCGCGCGGAGGAACGGGAGGAAGTTCGGGATCCGGAAGCAGCAGGAAAGGCGGGGGGTCTGGATCGAGCGGCGGTTCGCGGGGATCCGGCGGAATGGTGGTGGACCCGTTTGAAATGGGGGTGAAAGCCAAACTTGCGGAAAGAGGCGCAGATAAACCCTGATTTGCCGTATACCATATTCAAAATGGAAGAGGCAGCCCGATTTTTCAGCCCGGCTGCCTTTTTTTATATAATGAGCAGGTTTTCATAAACTAATTTTACCGATAATGCGTCTTAACACAGTATTGCCTGTAGAATATCCGAGAAACCGGGTTTGTCGGAAATGGCTTAAAAGCCTTGTGAAAAGCATTTTATTGAATGAAATCACCACTTTTTCTAAACTCACCTCTTGGTCTCCTCTCTATTATATAGAGGAGATAACTCGTTGCGAGCCTTATGGTTCCCCCTCTATAGTATAGAGAGGGGGTCAGGGGGTGAGTTTCGGCGAATAGAAAATAACATGCATTTAGACTTTTTCACAAGCTTTTTAAAACCTTATTGTCAGGAGAAAAGATGAGATCACATACATCCGGTATTTTGTTTCCGTCAGGAATTGTCATTTTTTTGATCCTGGTTTTTATCGGCTGCGGATTGAAAGAAATGGACAGCAGATGGTGTGATCGAACAGTCACGATCGACGGAATCGACAGCGGCGCCGAATGGGAAAGCGCACGGTATTTTTTCGATGACGAACAGGTAACTGTAGGTCTGATGAATACCGAGAGCATACTTTATGTGAGAATATCCACAAGGGATCCGCGAATCCAGAGAGAATTGATGGCCTATGGATTTACCCTGTGGTTTAATGAAAACGGAGACAAAAATAAAACGCTGGGGATTCGTTACCCTTTTGGAAGTCAGGGCGACAGCACAATGGCCGTCGGCAATGCGCCAATGAACCGGAGTGCTGCTTCCAGCCATACAGATACATTGATTGCTTCCATTCCCCATGAAATTGAACTCTTCGGGCCCCAGAAAGGCCAGTGTTCCACAGTATCTTTCGTTGATGCGGCAAAATACGGGATCATGTGTCAAATCGGTAATACAAAGGATAATTTAGTATACGAACTGCAGTATCCTTTGCAGCGGACGGAGGCATGTCCTTATGGTATATCGGTAAATCAAATCAGGAACCTTGTGATATATTTTGAAACAGGGAAGATGATTCCTGTCAAAACGAAGCAGCCCGAACAGAAGATCAGGGGAAGAGATAGAGGGAACAGGGAACCGGGTAGTGGATTGATCGGGGGCCATGGAGGGATGGGTGGCATGGATCAGCGTAACAGAATGAGTAATGGCCCCGGCCTTATAAGGCCGGAACCGCTTGTGATGTGGTTGAAAGTCAATCTGGTTGTTGAAGGCAGATGATTCTAGTGCGGCTGTGAGGGTACTATTCGAGCGGCAGTTCCCCGTATTTCTGCAGTGTGCTCTTGCCGGCAGCGGCATATTCGATCAGGGAAGTGATAGTGAACAAGGTGTCGAATTCACGGCGGCTGCATGTGCGAGCGGTTTCATCGAGGAAAGGGCGGGCCAGATATTCGCCGATAGAGGGGCTTTCTAAGACCTGCTCGCGGAAACACTGCATAATCCGGGAATCATGACTGTATGCGACTTGGCGGCGGAAGAGTTTCCGCATGGCAACCTTTACTGCGGATGGCATCCGGTTGTAGCAGGAACGGAGGAAGAAATACAGGAGTTTCTTTTTCGAGTGTATAGATGAATTCCAGGATGCATTATGGATATCAAGCGTTTCGGGCGAGAGCCGAGTGATTAATTGCCGAAAGAAGGTATAGTATTGCTTCTGTACATCCGGACAATTCATGATGTAGAGGAAAAACGGGGTGGACTCGAGCGGAATATGCGGCCAGAAGAAGAACCGCTGCATATCAATGCCCTCATAATGCCAGTTGTAGCAGTATCCGGAGAAGACGAAGTGGACATATTTCTGCTCAAAACTCTCTTCCGGATAGGATGAAAGCACCCGTCTCAATTCCCCGATAAGTTCCCGTTCGGGGATCCCGGTGAGCCTGGCAGCCTCACTGATGGAGAAGAGGCCCATCATCAAGTATCTCCCCCCTTTAGAGAGAATGTACTTGACCATATCGTCGGGGCTTTTCAATCTCTTTGCAGCCCGGTAATCCCGTAGAATCATCCCTGTATTCCCGTTAAATTGACTGAAGTCGGGGCCATAAAGCGATTGTATCTCACGGTAATAGGGGATTATGAATTTCATGCCGAAATAATTCAATCCGCATTTTATCCGCAACAGAGTATACGTATCCATTCCGCTGGGCATGGGAAGGTCCACCTTCCGCCAGTCAATCCGGAATGCGTTTGCAACCTGCTCGGCGATTTCCACATCCAGGATGGATGTTCCGTAGTAGTCCAGGAACGTGATTCCCTCGAAGGGCACTCCGGCTCGTTTTAGTCCCGCACCGACTGTCCGGGAATCCAGTCCGCCGCTGAGCCAGAGTATATTCCGGCTGGCCCCAGATGCTCCCGCTCTGTCACGGCAGGCCTTTTCAAGCAGTGAAATGGATGCCTCGATATTGTCCTCGAGTGACAGACTTGCATACCGTTTTTCTTCAAAATTCAACTCATGGAGAGATTCGATAACGGTGTAAGGGAAATGGGGAGAGCAGTACAGGATGGCTCCCTGCTTCAGGCGAGTCACATTTTCAAACAACGTTCTCTCCCCCAAAGGAAATGCGAACACCAGGTATTGCGCCATTGCCATACGATCGAGAGCGACCGGGGATAAAAATTCCTGGAAAACTCCGATTTCCCGCGAAATCAGGAAATAATCCTCATTTTTAGAGAAGTAAAGGGGTAAATGACCAAGAAGATCATTGAAAAGGATGATCTCACCGGAGTTTCTGTTCTGAATGCAAACAATGAATTCGCCATCGGCGTCAAGCAGCCATTTACGCAGAAGTTCCTTCCCTGTTTCCCTGTTCTGGAAGAGAAGATCGGCGAGTTCGAGCAATTCGGATTCCATTACCTCCCGGGGCTTGTTATAGATGTATCCTTCCAAAGCGAAGTGGAAATCCCGCCGGGTAAATGTTGTTACCGGATAATTCCCATACCCGGTAAAAGCAAGAATAAAATTAGTCCCGCGAAATAGGATCCTGCGTTTATAATGTTCTGTATGGAGCACTGAATCCAGAGATGTGAAGAATGCGGTTTCCATCTGCACATCTTTTTTAAAATCAATCAACAAACTAATTCCGGGCATATGTTCCTCTAATCAATCTTTTTCCCCTCATCAAGGTATTCTTCCCGGAACATCCTTATAAGAATAAGAAGGACGGTAATGATCAGGGGGCCGAGCACCAGCCCGATAAATCCCCATTCCTTGAGTCCGATAAAAACTCCCAGGAGCACGGTAACCGGATGGATATTTCCGAGCGAGCTGATCAGCTTTGGCCGTACCACATTGTCTATGTTGCCGACAAGCAGGAAACCCCAGAGTATAATACCTATGCCGCTGAAATAATTATGCTGGGCAAGCTGGATAAGGCCGGCAGGGAACCAGATAATAAACGTTCCCAGGAACGGGATGAATGACGTGATGACCGTGACAAACCCCCAGAGCAGCGCCCCGGAAATACCGAATATCAGGAAACCGATACCCGTCAGGGTGCCCTGAATGATGGCAATGAGAAGCTGTCCCAGGATGAGAGTACGGGTATTGAGCGATATTTCGCGGAGAAGCTTATCGCAGTTTGCATAACTTAAGGGAAAATAGTTTTTAAATGTCGCAATCACCTCTTCTGAACGGATCAGGAGATAGTACATGATAAAAATTGTCAGAAATGCATAGAGGGCTAATCCGGAAACACTGAAAATAATTTTCGGGCCGATGACAGTAACCGCGCTTTTAACTGCTGTAGACATCTGGGATTTGAAATTGTCGATGTAATCGGATATATTTAAGGAAAATTGATCGTAGAAAAAATTCTGGAGGCCGGTCAGTGCATCCTGCATACGGTTAAATGTATTTTCGGTAAAAAGCACTGAAAATTCTTTCTGGAGCCCGAAAACTATCAGTATGAACGGAATGAAGATCAGGGCGAAGATAATGAGGATTATTATAAACGCCGAGAGTGATTTTCGTTTGGTGATTTTCAGAAAATATCCATATATTGGATTGAAGAGATAGGCAAAAACGCAGGCTGTGGCCAAAGCAGGTAAAAAATCTTCGATGATGAAGTAAAATTTTACTACAAGGACCAAAATAATGAAGAGAAGAAAATAGAACCCAAATTTTTTGATTTTCATGGCTGTTCACGCAATCTCAGGTTTTTCGGATACGAGAGTTTCTCATATACTTGAGTAGTATCAAAAAGAAGCAGCGGATTGTCAAGCTAAAAGTATTTTCCTGGCCATCCCCCATTTTTTTCTTTGGCGACAAATATGCCATGCTATTTATATGCTCTAAAGACAAAATCCCCCCGCCGCATAAAGCGGCGACCCCCTTATAAAGGGGGTAAAAGCTGCCTGCCAACATGATTCCCCCCTT
>JAUYCD010000132.1 GCA_030692375.1 Candidatus Latescibacter sp.
CTGGTCCATGAAGCATTTGTCCGGCGCCTTGAAATCCTTCTTGAACGAGATGTCGATCTTTTTCTCCTGGGCTGCTCCGCCCGCTGCCATGACCGCGCCAGCGCCGAGCGCCGCCGCTCCGCTAACGAACTCACGCCGTGATATCTTTCCCTTCATGCTCTCTCCCGTGACAGGGTTAGTGGCTTTTCAGTTTCGTTGGGATACATTGTACCAAACAGTGGAGGGAAAGTCAAGCACCTTTAAAAGTCGCCGGAACGGGAAGAAAGAGAAGCTGCCTTGCGGGATATTCATAATGAAGGGATAGAAAATCTTTCTTTAAAAATTGTAACACTGAAGCTATGGGTGGCGGTATGAAGAGCTTTGTTTTCCTTATCCCTCTTTTTTGTCATCAGGATTAGTTTGATCGGCGGTCTCGCGCGGTCTGTCGGATATTCTCTGGTCTTTTCGCTCATTCCTGACCGGGGGATTTTTGGAATTGAGATCTGTATCAGATTCATTGGGTACATCTCTCAAAGCTTTCTTGAACTCCGATATTCCCTTGCCGATTCCATGAGCAATCTCCGGTATTCTTTTCGCTCCGAAAACAAGCAGAATAACAAAAATAACTAATACAATTTCCATCGGTCCGAATCCGAACATATTTTACCTCCTCAATGTATGAAATCCCGGTATGCAGGTACGCTTTCAGTAAATATATTTTGGTCCAGGCGCGCACAATGACTATGATGGTGAAAATATTAATCTATAGAGGCATTTGCAGAAGTCGTTTTATAAGTAAAAAAGAAGGCAAATTGTTAACTACAGCCCCCTATCCCTCTATCCCTTTCCCCCGAAGGGGGCAAGGGAAGTAGTTGCTCCACAGCAGTTTCCTGCCCCCTTCGGGGGAAGGATGTCCGAAGGACAGGAAGGGGGCTGCTTCCAACAATCTCGACTTATGCAATTGGCTCTATAGCTAGCAACCCAGTGGTTAGACGAACATAATGAAGTTTATATCCCGGTTTATACATGACAACATATTATATTGAGTAATTATTTAAGTCATCATGTATGATGTTCAATATTTTAAATCGGCTGCATTCACCAGTTCAAGAATGCTCAGGTCTGAGCCGTTGAATATATCATAGGGAAACGAGTAATACAAGAGTATTTCATCGAATATCTCCCCGCTCATGAAATAGTTCGCGCCCATCCCTGCAAGGTACTGAAGCCGCAGGTTCCGGTCGGTGTTAATCTGTGCGTCCTGCACCCATTTCTCCAGTTTGGGAGCGTACCCGGCGAATGTGCTGAACAGATTGACAGCAGATTGAAATCCCACTTCTTTGAGCGACTGCACTACCGGAAGGAATTCCGGGCTGTCCAGCCGCTGCTGCACTTTATCCACATCGATCTGTATCGGCCCCGCCTTACCAAACAGGACAGCGTCGTATCCCCCCTCAAAGGTATCGTTGCTCCAGATTATCCCCTCCGGGAATACCCTGAAAAAAGTGGCTATCAGGCTTTTTATGGCCTCCGGGGAACACTGATAGAACGGAATCCAGATCGCCATCACTCCGCCCGGATTGAGGTGCTCACGGCACATTGCGAAGTACTCTTCCGTGTAGAGAGCGGCGCTGCCTTTGATCCACGGATCAACGGGGTCGGAGGTGATGATGTCGAATTTTTCGCGGGTCGTCTGTACAAAATGACGGCCATCGTCAATAATTACTTCGGTGCGCGGATCATTCACCACACCATAGTTCTCCCTTTCGAACTGCGGCGCCACGAATGCCGGGACCAGCTTTTCGATTTCGCAGATAACGATGCGTTCGATGCTCGGATAGAGGACGAACGTTCCAGCGGTGACCCCGGCGCCGCACGCTACAACCAGGACGGATCGGGGGTTATCATGTGTGAGCGCCGAAATATGCCCCAGCATGCGCTGCAGGCGCATGTCATCCGCATGACTCGAGGCCTGCACCTTTCCTGCGGCGTGGAAGTTGCGCACGCCATCTCTCCTCTTGGTCACCACCACCGATTCGCTCATACCTTCTCCGAAAAAAGTGCAATATACATCCGGTTTGCCGTCAATAGTCGGAATGTCCTCTTCCCAGGTGATTCCCGGGGCCAGCCGGTGGGTCCAGGTCGAGAGATAGCGGCCGTAAGCAGCTATCCCCCAGGGAGTTTCCGGGATATTCCAGGCGAGAACGATTGTCAGCCCTGCCACGGCGAGCGCTGTGACGAGACGGGGCGCCGGTATCCTGGACAGCCGGACGGACGATATATGCGCGCCGGCCGGCCAAAGCAGCGGAGCGAACATACCAAGCGCCGCCAAACCGGACAGTATAATCATCAGCCGTTGGGCCTGCTGGGTTCCCATATGGGGGATGACCAGCATGCTGAATCCAAGAGCCCCGATGATCGCGCCGAACGTATTGGCGGCGTAAATCTCACCGACCAGCCGCCCCGGCTCCTTTCCGCGTGAAGGGACCGATGCCAGCGCCAGCGGGAAACTCGCCCCCCAGAGTACAGCGGCGGGCAGGATGGCCGCAAGACACCCCAGCAGGTCAAACAGGAAGGTATGCCAGGGGTTTGGCGAGTGTAGAGGGTCGATCGGCCAATATGGCAGGGAGTGGGTGATGGCGTATGCAACGAAAGCTATTGCCGCGGTAAGCAGCAACTGGCACCAGCCCAGGGCCATACGCGGACGGTCTATCTTTCGTATCAGAAACGACGCGGCGCTGCTGCCGATCCCCAGACCTATCAGGAACACCGCCAGGATGATGGAAAATGTATATACCGTACCGCCCAACAAAAGCGACAAGAGACGGGTCCAGACCACCTCGGCGCCCAAAGCGCAGAGTCCCGAGAGCGCAATTACGAAATATACCAGTTTAACCCCGTGCACACCGACAGGTTGTTCCTGCAATGGGGCTGAGACAGGCGCCCTGTACTGCGTCCGCGATGCAAGCAGGATACCAGCCGAGGCCACGGCTATATTGATGAAAACAGCCACACAGGTCGCGATCGCTATATCGAACACCCTGAGCAGGAAAAAACCCGCCAGCAGACAGCCAAAGACCGCCCCTGCTATGTTTCCGCCGTAAAAAAAGCCAAGCCACGATACACCACGCGGAGTCATCTCGACCCAGCGGGCGATGGTCGGAAGCGTCGCTCCCATAAGAAGGGTCGGGGGCAGCAAACACACCGAGCAGACCGCGCTGCGCAGCAGTATCCATGCGAACCCGCGGCCAACGAATTCGATATACAGCCGGTCGATATACGGCATGCCGAAAAGCACCGCGATCCCGATAATTCCGATTCCCATCTCAAGCAGGGCGTACACGCGAAGGGGGTGCGCCTTCGTAGAGATCAGGCGCGGCAGGGCAATGCTCCCAAGGAACATGCCGCCCATGTAGGTTCCCAGGAGCACCCCAAGCGACAGCGCGGACAAGCCGATAACCAATTGAAGCATCTGGAACCAGACGATTTCATATATCAACGCAGCACAGCCGCTTCCGAAAAACAGTACTATCAGATACGGGAGATACTGCCGGTCTTGCGATGGCAGCGCAGTACGTTCGAGTCCTTGTTCATTCATTACGTCAGTCATCGCTCAGTTTGCACCTTCAATTGGATTAAATCCATAAATTCAAAAAAAGAAAATAGCATGCCCGCTCAGATTTTCCAAAGTATAAAAAAAACAGTTGATTATGCCGCAATCCTTACCTTTATTTTAACCAAGGGGTAACTCTAAAGAAAGCATTTTCTCTCTGTAAGCCGCAAAACTACAGCCACAAAGTATGTATAAGTATTTGTTTAAAAATAAGTTGAGATAATACTTACGTAATTTTGTGAATAATTCGGGCTAATCTGAAGATTTCGTATAATCACTGGAGCAATATCGAAAGGTTATTTGAAAAAAAAATGCATACTGACAAAGAGTGGATAAGGACAGTATTGTCTCATCGGAAACCGGCGGCAATTCCCTATTATTTTGATTTTACCCCACCCGCCCGTGCGATGGTGGAAAGCTATTACGGGAGTCCGGCGGAAGACGTTTTAAGGTTTCCGATAAGAATGCGGAGTTGTACAACGATTAAACCGCTGTATGCGGACCCCGAAGTCTTTGGCGACCGTGCGAAAGATGAATGGGGCGTGATTTGGGCTACCAGTAAACTGGATCGGGGGGCACCCATTGGTCCTTGTCTCAGCGAGGCGAACCTTTCTTCTTATACCTTTCCGGACTATCGCGCCCAACACCGCTTCAAAGATATCGGGGATTGGTGTGAGCAAAACAAGGAACATTTTACCATTATCTGGGCGGGAAGGCTCTGGGAGAGGGCAACATTTATACGCGGCATGGAAAATATTCTCATGGACCTGGTTCTTAATCCTGCGTTCGTTGAGGAGCTTCTCCAGGGTATCGCAGATTATACTATCGGAACGATGAAAATTCTCTTTGAAAGGTTCGCATTCGACGGTATAGCCTTAAGCGACGATTATGGAATGCAAAAGTCGCTGCTGATGTCTCCTTCAGACTGGAGAAGATTTATTAAGCCGCACCTGGCAAAGATATACGATTTTGCCAAGACTCACGGCCGGATAGTTTTCCACCACTCGGATGGCAATATCCATGAAATAATCGGAGACCTGGTTGACCTGGGCTGTGATATATTGCATCCCATTCAATCCGAGGTAATGGATGTTTTCGCGCTGAAAAGGGAGTTTGGCCGGGATATTTCTTTTTGCGGAGGCGTCCGCACCCAGGACCTTCTTCCTCGAGGGAGACCCGAAGAGGTTCGGGATGAAGTCAGAAAGCTGAAACGTGAGCTGGGCAGAGGAGGCGGCTACATTTTCAGCAACGGGATCACCATTCAGGCCGATGTGCCTTTGGAAAATTTGATTGCCATGATTGATGAGGCGCGCAGGATTGAATATTAATCCGGTGATTAAATATACGATCTCATTCATGTAAAAAAAGATGCCGAAACAAGTTCGGCATGACCAGTGTCACCCTGAACTTGTCTGAACCTTGATTCGCATGATTTAGGGATTACCTTGATTTTTTGAATGATTCAACATGACAATCCTTGAACCCTTATAATCATGGTTCATACTTTTTTCTTTGTTTCCCCGATTCTTTTCAATTTCTAACATTTCTCTAACAATAGAAGCTTATGTTGGCAGAAGGGTAAAGAAGAATGTATCACTTGATCAACACCAATATTGACCAGATCCTGCAGTCGATAGAAAAGGATCATGTCCCGTATTATGACTATTTGATCCAGAACATTGACCGGCTTCAAACTCCAAGTTACCGAGCTGCTTACAAGAATTACTGGGGACTCTACGCAGCTCTTCTATCCGAGGATTTCTGTGGGGTTTACTTTGGCCAGCTTCAAGCCGGTTTGAGGGGCGGTATGCCTCAGATAGGTGCGCTCCTTAAGGAACTGTACAACACCCCAACTCATAAGAACGGGCGAAAGTCTCTGCAGTTCTCATTCTGCTCAAAACTCTGCCACATGGTAGACAGACAGACTCCAATATATGACAGCAGAATTCGCGATTTTTACTTCTTTACAGAGCCTGACCGGAAGCTTTCGTTACAGCAAAGAGTAAATGGATATGTGTACTTTCATGACTTTCTCATTGATGAGTATCACCGCGTGTTGATAGAAGGACTACTCTCTCGGTCAATACAGGCGTTCAGACAGCGTTACAGGCCAAAGCATTTTACGGACATAAAGGTGATTGATTCGCTAATATGGGCCTTTACGAATCTATCTAAGAGTGGTGGGTTGTCTGATAGAAAAATCGTTTACTGCTAACAAATCGCTGCAGCGGATGGCCGCCGCTGAACTCCATTTGTTATCAATCTATACAATCAACAATATCGACCTCCCTTTTTTTTGATATATCAGTTCAGGAGACTTAAAATGAACATTTCTTCCATAAAATCCTTTGTCTTGCTCTTTGTTCTTTCGTGCTTTGTCTTTTTTTCCCCGCAGACGCCTGATGCCTGCGCCCAGAAACTCAACGGTGCCGGAGCAACGTTCCCTTATCCCTTGTATTCGCAGTGGGCATTCCGATACAATCAGATTACCCGCCTGGAGATCAACTACCAGTCCATCGGCTCCGGCGGCGGTATCCAGCAGATCAAGGCCAGGACAGTGGATTTCGGAGCATCGGACGCCCCGCTTACCAAAGAAGAGCTGGATAAGTCAGGACTCATACAGTTTCCCATGGTTATCGGCGGGGTGGTTCCCGTAGTCAATCTTCCGGGGATCAAACCGGGGCAGTTGAAACTCTCTCCCGAAACACTGTCCGGAATCTATCTAGGCAGGATAAAGATGTGGAATGACCCTTCCATCCGTGCAATAAATCCCGGTCTCGCTCTTCCAAACCGGGCCATTGCTGTAGTCCACCGTGCGGACGGTTCCGGAACAACCTGGATATTCACGAATTATCTCGACAAGGTGTCCCCGGAGTGGAAGAGCAAAGTGGGGACCGATAAGGCGGTTTCCTGGCCGGTCGGGGTTGCGGGAAAGGGAAATGAAGGAGTCGCCGCGTATGTTCAGCGGATCGTCGGCTCTATAGGGTATGTCGAATACGCCTATGCGCTGGTGAACAAGATGAATCACACCCTTCTTTTGAACAGCGCCGGTGATTTCGCAGCGCCTGCCATTGAAAGTTTCCAGGCGGCCGCTGCTAACGCGGACTGGAAGAACGCCCCCGGATTTTATATGGTGCTCACCAACCAGTCAGGGAAAGACAGTTGGCCGATCACGGGCGCTTCTTTCATTCTCCTGTACAAAGAGCAGAAGAACGCTGCGCCAGCGAAAGCCCTGCTCGGCTTCTTCGACTGGTGTTTCAGGCATGGCGAGAGCGAAGCCCGTAAGCTTAACTATGTTCCCCTGCCTCCGGCGCTCTTCAATCTGGTGGAGGAACAGTGGGCGAAAGAGATCCGGTCCGTCGGCCAGCAGGTTTGGAAATAAAGATGACCATATTTTGTTTCTTTTCAAAATAGATGGTCCGGCAAATGTTAAACCTCACCCCCTGTCCCCCTCTCCTAGTCAGGAGAGGGGGTAACTCATTATCTGCCTTGTTTTTACCCTCTCCTAATTAGGAGAGGGTGGCCGAAGGCCGGGTGAGGTTTGTGAAGAGATTAATCCATGGAATTAAACAAAGCACATCGGTATAACCGAACCCTGGATTATTTGTTCAAGGGAACCGCCGCATTCTTTGCACTGTTGATTTTCGCAATCATGATCGGCATTCTTCTCCAGCTCACGGAAAACTCTCTCCCCGCCATTAAAAAATTCGGTTTTCCCTTTCTGATTTCCCAGGAATGGAATCCGGTCAGCGGAAAATTCGGAGCGGCAAGCAGCATGTACGGTACCCTGGTTTCGACTGTCATAGCGATGGTTCTGGCAGTGCCGCTGAGTCTGGTCATCGCTCTCTTTCTCGTGGAGCTGGCCCCGCCTCTGATCAGCCGCCTGGTGGGAAACGCCATCGAGCTTCTGGCCGCCATTCCCAGCATCATCTATGGGATGTGGGGGCTGTTCGTGTTTGCCCCTTTCATGGAGAAACACATCCAGATTCCCCTGCAGGAGCATTTTGGATTCATCCCTCTTTTCCGGGGGCCTCCCATGGGCATAGGAATGTTATCCGCGGGGATCATTCTCGCCCTTATGGTGCTTCCTTTCATCTGCGCGGTCATGCGCGATGTATTCAGGATGGTTCCTTCGGTGGTGAAAGAAGCCGCATACGGGATGGGTTCGACTACCTGGGAGGTCACCCGCAAGGTAACCGTCAGTTACGGGATCCAGGGACTTTTGGGCGCTACTTTTCTCGGCCTGGGGCGCGCCATCGGGGAAACCATGGCGGTGACTTTTGTGATCGGCAACAGCCATTCGATCTCCCCTTCCCTCTTCGAGGCAGGAAATACCATCGCCTCCACCCTGGCTAATGAATTCACAGAAGCAGACGATCCCATCTATCTGAGTGCTCTTGTAGCGCTGGGCCTGGCGCTCTACCTTATCACTTTCATCATCCAGATTATCGCGCATTACTGGCTGAAACGCATCCGCCGGAGCATGGGAGGCGGTTTATGACCATGAAAACTTCCCGCAACCGTAAAATACTTGACCTTTTTATGAAAATCGTTTCCGGCCTGGCCTCACTGATCGGCATCATATTCCTGGCCTGGATTCTGTTTGAAGTTGTACGGAAAGGCGCTGGCGCGCTGCATGTATCCTTCTTCACCCAGTTGACTTCTCCCGCCGGAGTGGCGGGAGGAGTGGCCAATGCGATTTTAGGAACATTTCTGATTACCATCCTGGCTGCTGCCCTGGGGGTCCCGACCGGACTTTTTGCCGGAGTTTACCTTTCAGAATTCGGAAGATACACCCGTTTGGGTTCGCTGGTGCGTTTTTCGATCAATGTGATGATGGGGGTGCCATCCATCATTGTGGGATTGTTTGTCTATACGATCCTCGTTCTGCCGTTCGGACATTTTTCGGGGTATGCGGGAGCGGTCGCCCTGGCCATCATCATGATGCCTGTGGCGTCCCGTACCACCGAGGATATGCTGAACCTCGTCCCCAATGCCTTGCGGGAGTCCGCTCTGGCTCTGGGCGCCCCAAGGTGGCGCACCACCCTTGGTATCGTTTTCCGGGCTGCGAAAACGGGACTGATCACCGGGGTTCTCCTGGCTGTGGCACGGGTCAGCGGGGAAACAGCGCCCCTTTTGTTTACCTCCATGAGCAGCCAGTACTGGCCCAGGAGCCTGAACGAACCGACCGCCAATCTGACGATAACCATTTACAATTATGCAATGTCGCCCTATGCCGACTGGCAGGAGAAAGCCTGGGGGGCTTCGCTTCTCATCATGACAGGGGTATTGATTTTGACAATTGTGGCTCGTATTCTTGTGAAGGAGGCAAAGAGATGAACTTTGCCCGTGACGAGAAGAAGGAACAGATTGTACAGCGGCGTTCTGAAATGCCTGATTCCGGGGCTGATCCAGGCCAGGCCGCTTCCCTGAACTACAAAATTTCTACCAGGAATCTTTCTTTTCACTATGGGGTGCACCAGGCCCTTTACGACAACAATCTGAATGTTGCCACCTCGAAGGTAACCGCCATAATCGGCCCTTCCGGGTGCGGGAAATCCACTCACATCCGGGTATACAACCGCATCTACGAGCTCTACCGCGACCAGAGAGCGACCGGCGAAGTCCTCCTGGACGGCCGGAACATACTCTCCCCTGAAGTGGATATTATCGAACTGAGGAGAAAAGTGGGCATGATTTTTCAGAAACCGACTCCCTTCCCCATGAGTATATACGATAATGTGGCGTATGGATTGAGGCTGCACTATAATCTTTCCAAAAGCGGGATGGTGGAGCGGGTGAAAAAAGCCCTGGTTAACGCCGCGCTCTGGGAAGAAGTCAAAGACAAGCTGGACAAACCGGGAATAGCCCTTTCAGGAGGCCAGCAGCAGCGTCTCTGTATCGCCCGGGCAATTGCAGTGGAGCCCGAGGTTCTCCTCATGGACGAGCCTACCTCGGCCATCGACCCGGTGGCCACCGCTAAAATAGAGGAGCTTATCGCCGTTTTGAAAGAACGGTATACCATTGTCATTGTGACGCATAACATGCAGCAGGCGGCCCGTATTTCCGATTTCACCGCATTTTTCTATGAAGGGTACATTATAGAATTCGGAGAAACAAGGCAGATATTCACCAATCCCAGAAAGAAGCAGACGGAAGATTATATCACCGGAAGATTCGGATAAATAATAAAAATCCGAGTATGTCTTTAGATAAGAGTGATGATCATATATAAAGATGCCGAAACAAGTTCGGCATGACACGTGTCATCCTGAACTCGTTTCAGGATCTAAGGGAGGAACTCATGATTCGTCTTTTACAGCGTGAGATAGACAAGCTCAAGAAACATATCCTTGAGCTGGGCGCAGTGGTGGAGGAGAGGGTGCGCATGGCAGTTAAATCTGTTGAGGAAAGCGACGCCGCCCTGGCCCGTAAGGTCATCATGGGTGATATCGAGATAGATCACATGGAAGTCGATCTCGAGGAAGAATGCCTGAAAATCCTGGCGCTCTATCAGCCTGTGGCAATCGATCTCCGTTTCATCATTGCCGTGCTGAAAATCAACAACGACCTGGAGCGGCTGGGCGACCTTGCGGTGAATATCGCGGAGCGTGCAACCTGCCTGGATACCCGTGAAAAAAACGAGATTATCGAAGACCTCACCATCATGGCCGATAAAACTCAGCGCATGTTGAGGAATAGTCTCGACGCCCTGGTGAATCTCGACGACGCGCTCGCCCGTGAGGTGTGCGCCGCCGATGACGAGGTGGATTTGATCCACGCCAACCTGTTCACCAAGTTTGAAAAGGCGGTTCATGAGAATCCCGAACGCATCCAGTACTTCACCAATCTCATCGGTGTTTCACGAAACCTGGAGCGCATCGCCGATCATACAACCAATATCGCCGAGGATGTGATCTATATGAGCGTGGGAGAAATTGTCCGTCACCGTGGCGCCGAGTTCCGGTCGGCGGAAAAAAAACCTCCCGCATGCAGCACGTGATGCCATATACATATTAAACACAGGAGAATTTATGGAAACGGACAATGGGAGACGCCCACTCATCGATAGGGTCGGCATGGTCGCAGGTGCCTCCTTGGCGGTATTTATCCTCATGTGTGGAGCCTCGAAAGAGGTTTCCGCCGGTGTCTCGTTGATGCCTGACAAGAGCAAGGTTGTAACGGTTAAAAAAATGATCGTAACAGACTCCCGTGTTGTCCGGGGATTCCGCGGAACAACGGTAGACGGCACTCTGAAGAGCTATGACTTCCGGGGATACTTCAGCGAGTATCCCGATTCCCTGAGCGAGGGGTTCGACGCCAGTTCAGGGGTCGATTACGACTTCAACGATAACGACGGTCTCCATATCGCACTGAAGAAGGATTCGCGCTTCAACACAGTCGTCATCCGCGGCGGAGCATCGACCCACATGTATGCCGCCGCCAACTCGCTCATCGAACCATCGACGGTGCAACCGGTCTGTACCTTTACCGGTAAGGATGATGTTGAAACCATCCATTTAAATAAACCCGTGCGGACCTGTGCCGTTGATTTCTTCAAAGTAAAGGACGGGACGATTGCAGATCTCGCCTTTTTCATGGTGGAATCCAGCAGTAAGCAGGTAGGTACGGAACGGTGGGCGCCCACCACAGGAAACCCCGTCCTGACGGAGCCCGACACAAAGTTCGCCCCCGAGAGCGTGAAACGGGCGATCGACAGCCTCAATGACGGGGGAGCCAGTACGGTCGTTTCCCTCGAGCGAACGGATTCGGCTGGGACACCGGTCGATTTCACCGGTGGTCGCGCGGTTCACTTCGTGACACCACCGTTCAGCGCCGATGCGGGCCTCGAAGCGGTGACACTCTCGATGGACGTCTCCGGTGTGAGCAACGGTTTCACGTGCACCGCGGTGGTCCACGACCCCCTCGATCCGGCGCTCGATCTCCTCTGGTTCAGGTTCGACGGTGCAAAGGCTGGGACTTACCGTCTCGCGCTCGATTCTCCCGACCAGGTGCTGCTTCCCGGCACACAGATGTGGGTGACGCTCACCTTCGACAAGAACTGCCGCGTTTCTGGACCCGACGGGGGCGCACCGGAATTCGGCTTCAGGCACGTTCCGCGGGAGAAAGCCCTGCCCGAGGCGGTCGAGCATCGCAAATTTCTGTTGAAGACCCTGTTCGCCCTCCTGTCGGAGTGCAGGCCATGGGGCAGCTATCAAAAACAGGCACGCGACGAGTACTTCTCGATGAACATCTACGCGGCGCTCTGCCCGGAACTGTTCATGACGATCGACCGGTGCCACACGCTCGCCCCCGATGACGGCATGGTCAGGCAGTACCGCGAATGGGTTTTCGTCAGGCATCTCGAAAGCCTTTCCGATACCGGAGCTCCGCCCGCGCCGCCGTCGGAAGTACCGGCGTGGGCATGGTACCCGCGTCAGGCATGGCTTGAGACGCGGCGGATCGCGCAATGGTGGTTCGACCACCGCTCGGTACCGACCGGCGAGTTCGGCGGGAAGGTAGGCGACGACACCGACATGTACCAGCAGTTCGCAGACCTTCCCTTCCTGGAGAGAGGTGGAATAGGCGGGCAGGTCCTTGACGGCGGGGCACGTCTCGCGGAGCTGGTGGATAAAAAACACGTCCGGGACGGCATCAACCTCCTCATGTGCGATACGCTCCACGCCTATGAAGAGGGCATCAATCACACAGCCATCATGGCGCGGTGGTTCTATGGCGATCCGATCTATCTCGAACGGTGCATGGTCTCCGCGCGCAACATGGAAAAGTTGACTGTCGTAACCAGTGACGGACGCCGTCATTTCCGGGACCGGCGGAACATGGGTCACGATGACCTGACCTCGCCCCACGAACCGACTGTTGACGGTGCTGCCACGACGCTCATGTGGCATACGACCCTTCAGTTCGCCGACTACAACCGGAATCCTCTTGCGCTCAAAACCGTCCGGGAGTGGGCGGATTCCTGGCTCCGTTTCCTGAAGCCGGGGCAATGGGCAACCGACATTGAGGTCGCCACCGGCAAAGTGCTGGCATCATCGAAAGACAGTCCTTTAGACGGCGGGTACCGGACACAGGCGTGCGGATTTTCGTGGCTCTATGGTCTCACCGGCCAGGAGAAGTACCTTGAACCGTTCATGTATTACTACCGTCGCGGTGAATCGCCCGGACCGGCCGGAGATTTTCTCGGCGACGCTTATTCTCTCGGCCTTCTGAAATCGCTTCCTGCCGCTACGGTGGACAGGCTGGCGGAGAGGAACCCCGGTCTTGCCATTTTCCGCACCGGTGCCCCGTCACGGCTCATAGAGATGATCATCGGGAATCCCAAAAGCTCATCAGCGGTGATCACGAATCTCTACGACGCTATCCGCTGGCCCGACATGTACACATCTGCCGAACAGTTTGATGACCGTGTATTCACAAATATATCGATCAATGCCTCGAAGAGTTACCTTGGCGGCTTCTGCTATCGCAACAAATTCAACCCGACGCTCGCGGTGAGCTGGTCCGGCTTCGGCACCGACTACGCCGCCCTTGTAACAGACAACAGGGAAGACAGGTTCACTGTTCTCGTTTACAGCTATGCGGATGTCCCGTTGAAGGGAAGCATGCGCGTATGGAACCTCGAACACGGCCGATACCGGCTGACCGTAGGGCCCGACGTCAATGGCGACAAAGTGATGGAGGCTTCCGAACGCACGGAAATACTGGAACTGGCGAAGGCCGACGATATCCCCCTGACTATCAAGCCGAAGGCGGTGACGGTCATTCGGGTTGAACAGGTCGAAAAGCTGGAGCCGATCTTCACGCGGGCGGACCTGGCGATCGCCACACGGGAAGTATCGGTCGAGGAAACCTCGATACGGGGAACTGTCCACAACATCGGGTCATCCGCTGTGAACGATGTAATCCTCGCCGTTGTGGATGGAACGGGAGCGGTTATCGCGAAAAAATCTCTCGGTCGTCTCGACGCACCGCTCGACATGGTTCCCCGCACGATGAATTTCAGAATCGATCTCCCGCGCGCGCCCGAAAAGGGATGGAACCTGGTCCTCGATCCCGACCGTGCTGTTCCTGAGATATACGAGGGCAACAACACCGTGAATTTAGGTTCGCTGCCCGCAGCGGACTACCGCAAAGGATGGCGCTGAGCGGTTTTTTCAGGGTTGTATGACAAGAGAGTTTTTTTATACCAATTCTCTTTCAATCATTCAAATTCAGCCCCCTTCCTGTCCTTTGGACATCCTTCCCCAAAAGGGGGCAGGAATCGAATGTTTAAAAACGACTTCCCTTGCCCCCTTCGGGGGAAAGGGACCGAGGGATAGGGGGCTGCCTTAACAATGGTATTCTTTAACATTGATGACGATTTGGCATTATATCGTTAAGTCTTTCGCGCGATGAGCGTATCCAGATACCGGGATTTCATCTGACCCCCTGGTATCCTGATGGGTGAGTATGGTGCGCCATATGAGATCAGGCAATTTTATAAATCAGTGGACGGTAATTGGGCGCCGGTATCGGTTTTCCTCCGGCCCGGGCTGCTTCCAGCCATGCTTCTTTAGCTTTCAAAACCTCATGAACTGCCTCTTCCTGGGTTACGCCGAAAGCTGAACAATTCTTTAAATCAGGTATATCAGCAATATACCCCTTGTCTTCCTCGCTGTAAAATACATTGATATGATAATCTTTCATTCCTCGACCTCCATCTTTAATGATCCTGCAAAAAGTCAGTTGTACATTCTTTTCTGGTTATTAAACCTCACCCCCTGTCCCCCTCTCCTAGTCAGGAGAGGGGGTAACTCATTGCTGGCTAAGTTTTTACCCTCTCCTAATTAGGAGAGGGTGGCCAAAGGCCGGGTGAGGTTTTCGTCAATTCTGAGAGCTGTTTAATACTTTTTGCCAAATCATCATCCTTCATCTTTTTGGAAGCTGGGACCGTGCTGCGCTCATATAATCCCCGGCAGCCCATCTTGGTTATACCGGAAAGGGCGGTGCCATTCTTTCGGCGGGTGCTTGGCCAGGCCGTCCTTGTTCAACTCGATGCCCAGCCCGGGCCTGTCGGGGATTTCAAGCCAGCCGTCCTTGAACTCCACCGGCCTGTCCACCACATCGAGCCGTTCAGCACTGTCGTCGGGCAGGTATTCGAGAATGAGGAAATTGGGGATGGCCGCGGAGAGATGCACACTGGCCGCAGTCGCTACAGGCCCCATAGGATTGTGCGGCGCCAGGGGGACATAGTACGATTCGGCCACGGCGGCGATTTTCTTCATCTCGGTTATCCCGCCGGCGATGCAGATGTCCGGCTGGATGATGGAGGCGGCCTCACGGTTCAGAAGCTCCCGGAACTCCCATTTCGTATAGAGCATTTCGCCGGTGGCGACCGGAATGGAGGTGCTGCGGGCTACCTGGGCGAGGGCGTCCATATTCTCGGGCCGCGTGGGCTCTTCCAGAAACATCGGGCGATACGGTTCCAGGACATTCGCCGCCTCGATAGCCTGGTACAGAGTAGGGATCGCAGCGTGGAAGTCCACTGCAATGTCTATGTCCGGCCCCAGGATTTCACGGATCGCGCGCATCCGTTTTTCACCTTCGCGGACCATGCTGTTCCAGGGAGGGATGGATTCCCCGCAGAACAGGGGAAAGCATTTCACCGCAGTATATCCGTACTTTTCCACTATCTTTTTCCCATGCTCGGCGATTTCTTTGGGTGAATTTCCGGAAGCGTGGCCGTAGGTTCGTATCCTGTCCCGGCATTTTCCGCCGAGAAGCGCCCAGACCGGCAGTCCGGCGGCTTTCCCCTTGATATCCCAGAGGGCAATATCGATTCCGGAGAGCGCCGACATCAGAATCAGTCCCCCGGGGAAACGGCTGAAATTGTACATCATCTGCCAGAGCCGCTCGCTCTCGCGGGGGTCTTTCCCGATCAGCCATGACTCGAAATGTTTTACCGTGGCGGCGACCGCTTCATCCGGTCCGACCGAATATGCTTCCCCGATGCCGGTGAGACCCTCGTCTGTGACCACCTCGATGAAGATGAGATTACGGTGCGCTTCCTTGCTGAACCAGGTGTTTATGGCGGAAATCTGCATGTTTGAAGTATCCTTTCTTTACAAAGAAAAGAATTTGACCCGTTTCGATAATAGACCCTGAAACAAGTTCAGGGTGACCTGTGACCCGGCTTCGAATAATGTCATGCCGAACTTGATTCGGCATCTATTTCAAAAACAGATAATTTACGATTGAATTTAAAACACCACTCTTGCCAATAAAAGCAAAAACTGCGGCTGAGAGGCCAGGGCGGACATGAGCACGCGGACCGGGGTCCGCTTATCCACGGGGATTTCTATCAGCTCGTGAGCCAGGGAGTTGAACCGCTCGTCAGGCAGATTCAGGATGCCTTCCTTCAGGCGGTAAAACCGACGGTTCATGTCGCCAAACCGTTCATTGCAGCGTTTTACATACGGCCTGAGTGCGGCTTCCGCAGCATCCCCCATTTTCAGCGCAGCGAGAGCAGTCTCCCCGGCAATACGGCCGGCAATCATGCCGTTGATGATGCCCCCGCCGGTGATGGGATTGGCCATGTGCGCCGCATCGCCGCACACCATCACCCCATCGGCGATCATTTTTTTTATCCCGCCGGTGCAGGGCACGCCTCCTATAGTCCGTGAAACCACCGCCGCAGCAGGGAAGTACTTTGCCAGGAATGCATCGAGATACTGAAAAGGCCTTTTCCCCAGGGCAAAATCCCCGGCAATGCCCAGACCCACATTCGCTGTTCCCTTCCCCTTGGGAAAGAGCCATGCATATCCCCGGGGTGCAAACTCATTCGTGAAATACATTCTGAACATGTTCGGCTCGAAGTCGATGCCGGCAAGGGTAACCTGGGCGCAGGTCTCCATATCGTGGGGGTTTACGCTTGTTTCCAATCCCGCCCAGCGCGCGGCGCGGGATTCTACTCCATCGGCGGCAACCACTACCCGCGCCCGTACATCCCACTTTCGATCACAATTCGAAAGAGATACCGTCCGGAAACCTCCGTCATAGCCGGACATTCCCACCGCCTCCACTGCGGTCAAGACCTTGGCGCCTTTCCCGGCGGCTTCCTGGGCGATCATCCGGTCGAAGACGAGGCGTTCGAGAATATACCCCTTACCCCCCCCGGCGGCCATCTCTACCTTCGTGCCGTCCGGCGCGACAAGGCAGTACGATTCGATCTCTGCCGCAACCCATTCGGGCCGGGGTGTGAAAAACTCGCTGAGACCTTTCTCGTCAACCCCCTCCGCGCACCGTACCGGGCTGCCGATCACCGGGTCGCGTTCCACCATGAGTGTCGCCAGTCCGCCTTCCGCCGCGGTCAGCGCCGCCATCGATCCGGCCGGTCCCCCTCCAATTACCACGACATCATATGTCTGCATAATCGTTGAATCTCCAGTAGTATATGGTTGTAAATACAATATAGTCAGAGGTAGTATGGTTTTCAAGGCGATAGATTATGGGGGGAAAAACAGGGAAGAATACTTTAATGATGCCACGGTTTTTAAGTGATCAGTTACATTCCCGCGATGGCCTGAATTTTTTTGAAGAAGTTGCTTTTTATACTGATTTGCTTTACATTTGTTAAGATGCATTTTTAAGAAGTGTTAGCAAACAATACATTAAACAGGTATGTTGCTAAGTAAGCCAGGGGTGATCATCCGAATGATTAATCCCCCCTGCCCCCCTTATTAAGGGGGGAAAAAGAAAATTGTTCCTGTTATTATGTAAACATTTATTAGGATTTGACAGAACCCTCTCCCTAAATTCCCCCCTTAATAGGGGGGGATGCCGAAGGCAGGGGGGATCTATAAAGATACAGGAGCACTCAATTTCTCTCATTTACTATATGTTGCTGACTTAACGACATAACCGCAATACATTATTTACCTCTCCACTTCGAGAAAGGACCTCAATTCCATGAAAAAAGTAAACGCCTCTCTCTTTACTTTTGCGATGTATTTTGCGGTATCGGCCTCTCCTCTCCTGGCCACGGGAGTCTGCGCGCACCGCGGGGAGCACCGTACCGCTCCGGAGAACACGATTCCGGCTTTTATCGCGGCGGTGAAAATGGGGGTGCAGCAGATCGAATTCGATGTGCATTCCACCAAAGACGGCAAGATGATCATCATGCACGATGCCACGGTGGACCGCACCACGAACGGCAAGGGGAAGATTCTGGATATGACTTTCGATGAGGTTCGGGCGCTGGATGCGGGAAGCAAATTCGACAAGAAGTTCGCCGGAACGAAGGTTCCGATCCCGCGTGAAGCCCTGGAGGCGATCCCGCCCTCCATTATCTGCAATGTGCATATCAACGGCGGGCCTGAAACAGCCGCGGACGCCGCACGGCTCATCCGGGACATGGGCAGGCTCAAACAGTGTTTCCTGGCTATAAGTGAAAAGCGGCAAGAAGTGTGGATTGCAGCCAGGAAAGCGGTGCCCGGTATCATGATCTGCAAGGGCGCCCCTGCCGAAAAGGAACTGACCGAAGCCGCAGTATCCCTTGCCGATTCGAGCGATATTCCGAACCTGAGCGTAAAACAGCTTGCGGCGCAGAGGGTCGAATACATCCAGTTCTTTTACTGGAAGCCGGAACCTCCCGCAGTCGATTTTCTCAGGAATTCGGTGAACAAGCTCCACGAGATGGGGATCAAGGTCACCTACTGCTGCGGCGACAACGAGAAGATAATCCTGATGCTCATAGAGGCGGGGGTCGACTATATACTCACCGACGAAAATGCCCTCTGCCTGGAGCTTACCGGAAAGAAAAAGAAGTAAAACGCCGGGATGATTATCTCCCGGAACTCAGCTCATCAGGTCGCGCTTCATCTGTTCGAATTCTTCCTTTGAAATCTCTCCACGGGCATATCGTTTTTTCAGGATGTCGAGCGGAGTTTCCGAGGAAATAATACCTCCGCCCTTATGGGAGATATTCCTGATAATTACATAGGCCGCCCCGATAATTACAATCCAAAAGACAAGCATGAAAAAGCCCATAAACAAACCTCCCCATCCAAAGCCGTGCATACATCCCCACATAGGTAACCTCCTTGAATCAAACAGGCAGATGAAATTCCTCGCAGCAAAGCTTTGAGGTATCCAAAGCTGATCCCCCTGTCACCTCCGGTGACATCCCCCTTACTAAGATACTATGGTATACCCGATGGGGATTGACAGGGATAAAAAAAGAGGCTACCTTCCCAGAAAGGTTTTCGGATAAACCATAACCGACGTGGTCGCAGAGCGCCACAAGGAGAAAGGGAGGCAGCCTCATGAGAAAGA
>JAUYCD010000133.1 GCA_030692375.1 Candidatus Latescibacter sp.
ACAAATACATCGCGTTCTACCTGATGCATACCGTTCAGCGCTATATCTCTGAAGTTGATGGTATGATTCTTCTCATCCACGACAAAGAGGAGCTCCTCGTCGATTTCCGGCATGCGCTTGTCCCGCAGATAATCGTTTTCCACACCCATGATGAGCTTCTTCATCTCGGGCCGATCGGCGATAAGTTTCATAAGGCGTTTGTTTTTCGGAGTTCCGCGCTGAGCCTGCAGGAGCAGGGTGCCGGCTTCGTATTCATTACCAGTGTCGAGGAGTTTTTCCGCATCCGCAATCTTGGTGTTAACGAGGCGCATCTGCTGGCCTACAAGGCCAGACACAAGCGGTTTCATCTCTTCGTACTTATGGGTGGATGTGCCGCCGACAGGGCCGCTGATGATGAGCGGAGTACGCGCCTCATCGATAAGTACCGAGTCCACCTCATCCACGAGCGCATAATAGAATTCACGCTGGACTACATCCTCCGGACGGATTGCCATGTTGTCGCGGAGATAATCGAAACCGAATTCGTTATTGGTTCCATAGGTGATGTCGCAGTTATAGGCTGCCTTGTGCTCCTCGGTGGAGGTATCGCTGACAAGAGAACCAACCGTCAGCCCCAGCATATCGTAAATCTTGCCGTACCAATCAACGTCACGCTTTACCAGGTAATCGTTGACGGTCACAAAGTGCGTACCCTTTCCGGGGAGAGCATTCAGGTAAAGAGGCATGGTGGCAACCAGGCTTTTTCCTTCACCGGTGGCCATTTCGGCGATTTTCCCCTGATGGAGTACGATTGCTCCCGCCAACTGGCAATCGAACGGAATCATGTCCCAGGTGATTTCATGTCCGGTGACCAGCCACTTCTTCCCCATCAGCCTCCGGCAGACTTCTTTCACACAGGCGTACGCCTCAGTCATGATGTCATCCGTAGTTTCCCCATCGGCCAGGCGCTGACGGAATTCCGCGGTCTTTCCTTTGAGTTCCTCATCGGTGAGAGACGAAAGTTCGGTATAGATTTCGTTGATCTCATCGACAAAAGGCTGAAGGGTCTTTATTTCCCGTTCATTTTTCGAGCCGAAAATCCTGGTAAGTGTACGTGAGAATATTTCGCCTATACCTGCGCTCATTGTTAACCCAATCTATAATAATTAGATGCCGAAACAAGTTCGGCATGACTCAGCCCGGTCACCCTGAACTTGTTTCAGGGTCAATGCCTCAATTCGAATCAGGAAGCTGCTTTAGAGAGAACTGCCTTTTACACCTAACTTTTAGGGGGCTGTAGTTAAAAAATACTCGTTTCTTTTTACGTAAAACACGACTTTTACAAAAGCCTCAAAAATATATCAAATAATACCTTGATCGGGAGATTTTTCTATCAGTAATTCAACATAAAAGTCCCAGATTCCGGGCGATGGAATCGAGCACCCCGTTGATAAAGCCCGGGCTTTTGTGCGAACTAAACTTTTTGGCCAACTCTATCGCTTCATTTATGGAGACGCTGGGCGGAATATCCAGCATGTAGAGCATTTCCGCCAGCGCGATCCAGAGAATGATCCGATCGATCCGAGACACACGTGAAAAATTCCAGTTCTTCAACACCGGTTTGATCAGCTCGTTTATTTTCTCCCTGTTATCCTCGATGAGATGCGCCAGAGCCAGAGCATATTTTTTCTTTTCGCTGCTCAGGCCGAGCGCGAACGGTTTCAGCGTATCGGCTTCGGGATCCCCTGCCTTTTCCGCCATTTCCCTGTCAATGGCGGACATTTCCCGGAAGGCTTCATCGGCGGTCATTCCGCGGCTCTCGCTGAGGTAAAGCGCCCTGATCACGGCTTCACGGGCTTTGCGTTGGGAATTCATGTTACTTACCGATCTTCCCGATCAGATTGCTCATTTCAATTGCGGCCATAGCGGCGTCAAATCCACGGTTTCCGGCGGTGGTGCCTGCGCGGTTTACCGCCTGCTCGACCGTATCGGTGGTGATGACGCCGAAAATGACAGGCACACCGGTCTGCATGCCCGCCTGAGCGATGCCTTTCGAGGTCTCGGCTGCGACAAAATCAAAGTGCGGCGTTTCCCCGCGTATAACAGCACCGAGACAGATAACCGAGTCATAGGCGCCGGATTCGGCGGCTTTTTTCGCCGCCAGAGGAATTTCAAATGCTCCGGGAACCCAGATGACGTCGATACTGTTTTCCGCGGCTTCATGACGGTTGAGGCAATCCAGGGCGCCTTCGAGAAGCTTTCGCCCGATGAGTTCGTTAAACCGTGATACTATGATCGCAAATCGCCTGTTTTTTGCGGTCAGCTCGCCTTCCAATATTCGCGCCACGTCATTTCTCCTTTGATTTGTGAATGTGTTCCATACTCAGAAGATGCCCCATCTTGTCTTTTTTCGTCTGCAGGTAGAAAGCATTCTCACAGTTGGCGGGAACCTCTACCGGCACACGCTCAACAATTTCAAGGCCGTAACCTTCCAGCCCCACTATTTTTTTGGGGTTGTTGGTCATCAATCGTATTTTTTTTATGCCGAGATCGACCAATATCTGGGCGCCGATGCCATAATCACGGAGATCCGCCGGGAATCCAAGCAGAAGGTTGGCTTCGACGGTGTCAACTCCCGTATCCTGGAGCCTGTATGCCCTTATTTTATTGGCCAGACCGATTCCTCGTCCCTCCTGACGCATGTAGAGCACCACACCGCGGCCTTCCTTCTCCACCATGGCCAGCGCAGCGGAAAGCTGTTCGCCGCAATCGCATCTCAGCGAGCCGAGAATATCTCCGGTGAGACACTCCGAGTGAACCCGCACAAGCACCGGCTCCTCCGTGGCAACATCTCCCTTCACCAGGGCGAGGTGATGGTGATCGTCGATCTCGCTCTCATAGAGTTTCAACTCGAATGTCCCGTATTTGGTGGGAAGATTCACCGAAACCACACATTCGACCAGCTTTTCCCTCGTCCTGCGGTAGGCGATGAGGTCACTGATGGAAATAATGGTAAATCCATGTTTTTCCGCAAATTCTTTCAGGTATGGGAGTTTGGCGACACTGCCGTCCGGCGCCATGACCATGCATAAAACACCCGCCGGTTTTTTTCCGGCCAGACGGGTCAGATCAATCGCCGCCTCAGTATGTCCGACCCTGGACAGGACTCCGCCTTCCAATCCCTTGAGCGTGGAAACATGTCCGGGACGGGCGAAATCTGAGGCTTTTGCAGCGCTGTCGGTAAAAAGGCGTATCGTTGCCGCCCTCTCGGCGGCAGAAGCCCCGGAATTGGTGCCTTTCAAGGCATCTATGGTCACACCGAACCGGGTATCCCGCAAAGTCTTTGTTCGCACTCCGGTCAGCTCAAGATTCAGTTCTTCGATTCTTTCCGGTGTTCCGGCAACCGCGACCAATCCTCCCCCTTCACGGGTTAAAAAGTTGATGTCCTGAGCGGTGACAAGTTCGGCGGACATGATCAGGTCGCCTTCGGTTTCCGCCGATGCATCATCCACAACGAGTACCATCTTCCCGTTCTTGATATTCTCAAGAGCGGTTTCTATGGAGCTGAAATCCGGCATTTATTTTATTCTCCTTAAAATCCAAGTTCTTCCAGGTGGTGCATGGAGAGCGGGTCCTTCGGGCCGAGGAGTTTCTCCACATACTTGGCGATGATGTCGGTTTCCAGGTTTACCCGATCTCCCACCCGTGCACGGCTTAGAGTTGTCGCGCCGAGGGTGTGCGGTATCACTGAAACCCTGAATTCAGCGGCCCTGGCATAGGTTACCGTGAGGCTGACGCCATCGACGGCGATGGATCCCTTTTCCACAATATACCGGGAAAGCTCCGGCGGCTGAGCTATTGATATCAGCTTGTTTTCACCTGTACCGCCGATACGGGTAATTTTCCCGGTTCCGTCCACATGGCCCTGGACCAGGTGTCCGCCAAGCCGGTCCATGAGTCGGAGCGACCGCTCCAGGTTGACTGCTTCGCCGTTCGCCAGATCTCCAAGGGTAGAACGGCGCAACGTTTCTTCAACAGCCTGTACAGTGAACGTGGAAGTATCGAAGCCGGTGACCGTCTGACAGGCCCCGCTTATGGACACGCTGTCTCCGAGCTTCATGTCATCCAGAATGACATGCGCTTCAATGGTGATATCCATCATCGATCCGCGACGGACTGTGGAAACCACCTTACCCACTTCTTCAATCAAGCCGGTAAACATATCAAATTCTCGTTAAAATTTAAGTTATAAATTGCGACATGCGTTTCTTTTCAAATTAGATGCCGAAACGGTTTCATCGTTCCCGCGAAGCGGCAACAAGTTCGTCATGACACGTGTCATCCTGAACTCGTTTCAGGATCTAATCGCTTAAAACACGCGTATTATTCCGGATAGCCGGTTATCAGGATATCTTCGCCCAGCTCTTCAACTTCCCGGTTCCCGAGATGAATTGCTCTGTCGATGGTTTGTATTCCCAGGTCACCGATCCCATCGATCCCTTGCCCTAGTATTTTCGGAGCGAAAAATATGCATACTTTATCCGCAAGTCCCTCGCGGAGAAGGGAAGCGGCGAGAGCTGCGCCGCCTTCGCAGAGGATACTGGTCATCAATTGTTCCCCCAGCCTCTTGAGGACATTGTGCAACGATATATTACCCTCTTTGCTTTCCATTTTCCAAACTTCTATTCCCCGCCGCCCCAGTTCCTGCAGTTTGCCGGTGTCAGGCTTTTCCGCAGCAACAACAATTGCCCGGGCATCGGCAAAAACATGGGAATTAAGAGGGCTTCGCAAGTGAGAATCGAGAATAACCCGCCAGGGGTCAGAACCTTCCGCATCGCGCACGGTGAGCTTCGGATTATCGGCGAGCACGGTCCCGACTCCCACCATGACAGCATCGGACCATGCCCGGAGAAGATGAACACGCTTCCTGGATTCCGGGCCGGTAATCCACCTGCTGCTGCCGTCTGGTGCAGCAATCCTTCCGTCCAGGGTCATAGCCAGTTTCAGAGTCACGAACGGGATTTTTGTACTGATGTATTTGAGATAGGCTTCGTTCAGTTTTCGTGCACGATTTTCCAGGACGCCGGATTCTGTCTCGATGTGCTGCTGACGGAGGCTGGTGAAACCTCCGCCGCATACTAGCGGATTGGGATCGGACATGGCCGCAACCACCCTGCGTATGCCGCTTTTGACAATAGATTCTGTGCAGGGAGGAGTTTTGCCGAAATGGCAGCAGGGTTCCAGAGTAACATAAAGCGTCGCGCCGCGGGCGCGCTCTCCGGCTTCCCTGAGAGCAGTAATTTCGGCATGATCATCTCCGGCTTTACGGTGGAATCCCCGGCCGATGATCTCTCCATCACGAACAATGACTGCGCCGACCATAGGATTGGGACTGGTTGTGCCAAGGCCTTTTTCTGCAAGAGAAAGGGCCAATTCCATATAACGCCGGTCAGTATCGGTTCCCGTTGAATTCATGCTGGTATCGGTCCCTCCTGAATGCAACCTTATAAACTTAAAATATACAAGATATTTCGGACAATTCCAAGCACTTCCGGCCTGATCAGTCCAAAGAATATGCCTTGACTATTTATTTGCAATTGTGTAACTTAGACCGATTCAAAATGCAAATACATGTAATGTATACTCTCTTTCATTATAAAGGAGCGGATTCATGAATGAGGGGAGAATCGTCCAAATTATCGGACCGGTTATAGATATCGAGTTTCCTGCTGGTTCAGTCCCCAACATCCTCGATGCGCTGATCATTAAACGTAAGGATGCAACAAAACTAGTGGCCGAAGCCCAGATTCATCTGGGTGAAAATGTCGTGCGCTGTGTGGCCATGGATTCCACCGACGGTCTGGTGCGCGGCATGCCGGTCATCAATACGGAAAAGCCGATCACGGTTCCCGTGGGGCCGGAAACTCTGGGCCGCATGCTGAATGTGATCGGGGAACCGATTGACGGCAAGGGCCCGGTTAACGCGAAAACCCATCTCCCCATTCATCGCCCTGCACCTTCATTCAGCGACCAGAATATCGAAACAACCATGCTGGAAACCGGCATAAAAGTAATCGATCTCCTGGAGCCGTATCCGAGGGGAGGCAAAATCGGTCTGTTCGGCGGAGCGGGAGTGGGAAAAACAGTTCTCATCATGGAGCTTATCAACAATGTCGCCAAACAGCACTCCGGCATCTCGGTTTTCGGCGGCGTCGGCGAGCGCACCCGTGAGGGGAACGACTTGTGGCTTGATTTCAACGAATCGGGAGTGATAAATTCCACTGCCCTGGTGTTCGGCCAGATGAACGAACCTCCGGGAGCCCGTCAGCGGGTAGGATTGACGGCGCTCACAGTGGCAGAATACTTCCGTGACGCCGAGGGAAAGGATGTGCTCCTTTTCATCGACAATATCTTCCGGTTCGTGCAGGCCGGCTCGGAAGTATCCGCACTCCTGGGCCGTATGCCCTCGGCGGTAGGGTACCAGCCGACCCTGTCCACCGAGATGGGCGCTCTCCAGGAGCGAATTACCTCCACCCGGAAAGGATCTATCACTTCCGTGCAGGCAATTTATGTTCCGGCGGACGACCTTACCGACCCGGCGCCGGCGACCACCTTCTCCCACCTTGACGCCACAACCGTGCTGAACCGCGCCATCGTAGAAAAAGGCATATACCCCGCAGTTGACCCCCTTGACTCCACCTCCCGAATTCTTAACCCGCGAATCGTGGGGTACGATCATTACCATACCGCCCACAATGTGCAGAACATCCTGCAGCGCTACAAAGACCTTCAGGACATTATCAACATTCTCGGCATTGATGAGCTTTCCGACGAGGACAAGCTGACCGTACAGAGAGCGCGTAAAATAGAGCGTTTCCTGGGACAGCCTTTCTTTGTGGCCGAACAGTTCACCGGCCTCAAGGGGCAGTATATCCCCCTTCTTGAAACTATCAAAGGTTTCAGAGAGATCATCGAAGGGAAACACGATCATCTGCCCGAACAGGCCTTCATCAGTGTCGGACCGATTGAAATGGCAGTTGAAAAGGGCAAAAAGATTTTGGAGCGGCAGTAACCATGAGCGAAGCGAGTACATTCCGCCTGGAAATCATTACACCGGAACGGGTACTGGTTTCCGAAGATGTGGATTCTATTGTCGCCACGGGGGCTCAGGGTGAATTCCAGATTCTTCCCGGACATACCCAGTTCCTGACCAGCCTCAAAGTCGGCCCTCTGGTTTATGACAAGGGCGGGAAAAAGTATTATCTGAGCGTATCAGGGGGATTCTGCGAAGTCATGCCCGACCGAACAGTCATTCTGGCGAGGACTGCTGAACCGGCCGATTCCATTGACAAGGCGAGAGCACTGGTGGCCAAAGAAAGGGCTGCGAAACGCCTGGCTGCGAAGAAGGAAGTGCCTATTGATGAAGAACGGGCCAAGCTGGCTCTCCTTCGGGCGCTCAACCGCCTGCATGTGGCGGATTTTATATAATGAAGTGGCAAAGTAACAAAGGTTCAAAGTATTTTACTTTTGCTCGGTGACATGGGATCTCACAGTTTGTCGAACCCTTTTTCTTTCGTCTTACCTGCGTGATATTCCTGCACAGCACTCTCCGCCAATTGCTCCAGCTTTTTCTGTGAAATATCCAGGGTATGATCCCAACGAGACTCCCAATCGATCTCCTCCAGCATCTCACTGGCAAGCTGATCCTGTAGCTCATCTGGAAGCCCGGAAACTTTTTCAAAAACATGAGCCAAAAGTTTTGTCATTGGTCGCACCTCCTTTAAGAAGCTTAACCGTAGCGGCAACGTAGTTGAACAAGTATCGAATTCTCTTTACAGCATTCCTTTGCTGCTGTGCTGACCTTTCACCCGCGCATCGAGACGAACGGCATCGGCAAGGGCGCGCGCAAAAGCCTTGAACACCGCCTCGATATCATGGTGACCGTTCGAAGATTTGATCAGATCGAGGTGAAGATTGATACGGGCGTTATCCGAAAACGCTTTAAAGAATTCGGGAACCAGCTCGATATCAAAGGCGCCGATCTTCTCCACTCCCGCATTTACCCGGTAATCCAGGGCGCTCCGGCCGGAAATGTCTACAACCGCACGGGCCAGCGCATACTCCATCGGCACATACGCATAACCGTACCGGGCAATACCGGATTTATCACCTAGCGCCTCATTGAACGCCTGCCCGAGCGAGATGCCCACATCCTCCACGGAATGGTGATAATCAACCTGGGTATCCCCTCTACAGTCCACTGTCAGATCAAAAAATCCATGCCGGGCAAACAGGATGAGCATATGATCGAAAAATCCGATCCCCGTGTGCACTACCGACTCTCCGGCGCCATCGAGGGTTATGGAGAGCGTGATATCCGTTTCTTTCGTTTTTCGTTTCCAGATCGCCGATCTCGCCATAATTACCTCTCATCTTTCAGTTCGTTCATTATCCGGGTAAGAGAATTCAGAAATCGACGGTTATCGGATTGAGTGGAAACCGATACCCGAAGGGCTTTCTCAAGCATTGGATATGAAGATACATCGCGGATAAGTATCCCTTCTGCAAGTAATTTTTCAAATATCTTTTTTGGCGCAAAGGGAGTTTCGAACAGGATGAAATTGGCGCGGCTCGGGTAGGCGGTCACTCCCTCGATTTGGTTCATCGCCTGAATCAGAGGTTCACGTTCTCTGATAATATCTTTAACGGAGGCTTCCAGTTGTTTATAGCTGTTTAAAAGTTTCATGGCGGCTGCAATGGATAAAAAGTTTATGTTGTAGGGAAGCTTGGCCTTCCCTACTTCCCTGGCCAGTTCGGGGTTCATGAGGCCGTATCCAACACGAAGGCCGGCAAGGGAAAAGGCTTTTGAAAAAGTGCGAAGCACTATCAGGTTGGAATATTCTCTAAGCAAGCCTGCCGCAGTTTCACCGGAAAACTCGAAGTACGCCTCATCTATAACCACCGGCGCGCTCGTTTTTTCCAGAATTCCGGTAATCCGTGATACGGGATACAGGCATCCCGTAGGGTTGTTGGGAGAGCAGATGACGAGCATATCACCCTCACGGAGAAATCGTTCCTCCAGAACCTCGCAATCGAATGTATAATCCTTGTTCAGCGGAACAGAAATCACATCCGCGCCGACAACCGCACCGATAAGGCGGTAGAGAGTGAATGTCGGCGTAGGTATCACCAGTTTTTTCCCCGGCGCAAGGAACACGGTGAGGAGAGCGAGAATGATCTCATTTGACCCGTTTCCCACCAGCACTCCTTCCGGTTTCCAACCGGCATAGGCAGCCAGACGCTCCTTAAGTTCTTCCGGAACAAACGGCGGATAGCGCGACCAGCTCCTCTCCAGCGCGAAATCAAGAATTTCCTTCTTCAGCGTACGGGGGACATCGTACGGGTTCTCGTTCTGATTGATTTTGATCTCGTACTCGTATTCACGAAGAGTGTAGGCCGAGATCGCCCGCACTTCTGGTTTCACCCTGTTAATTACCGTATCGTTTTTCATATTAGAAACTCTATTGAATATAGATGCCGAAACAAGTTCGGCATGACAGCGAATAAGGAAATAAAATAGTATTTCAGATTTCAGATTTCAGATTTTTTTTATTTCGTCCTTCATCCTTATTGTCACCGCGCGGGCGTGGGCATCGAAACCCTCGGCGCGGGCAAGACGGTCAATCTTACCGCCGTTTTTCAAGATTGCCTCACGGGTATATTCAACCACATTCATACATTTCTGGAAATCGTACACTCCAAGCGGCGAGGCATACCGTGCGGCGCCCGAAGTGGGCAGCACATGGTTCGGCCCGGCAAAATAGTCCGAAACCGGCTCCGGAGAATATTCTCCAAGGAACACCGCCCCGGCGTTCTTTATCTTTTCCAGCAGGTCATACGGTTTTTCCACCATCAACTCCAGGTGTTCGGGCGCAATCGCATTCACCGCATCGGCGGCCTCGTCAAGATTCCTGACAATGATGATTTCATTCCGGTCAAGAACCTCTTTAATGCATGCCGAACGGCTGAGTTCCTCAACCTGGCGTTTCAGCTCATCGTTTACAGCGAGAGCAAAATCCTGTGACGTGGTCAGGAGCATAACCTTCTCCATTCCGCTCCCGTGCTCGGCCTGGCTGAGGAGATCAGCGGCGGCATAGGCGGGATTCGCCGTTTCATCCGCCACTACCACTATCTCGGATGGTCCGGCAATCATGTCGATATCCACCACACCGTAAACGAGCTTTTTGGCGACAGCGACATACATATTTCCCGGCCCGACGATTTTGTCCACCCGTTGAATGCTCTCCGTTCCATAAGCAAGCGCAGCAACCGCCTGCGCGCCTCCGACAGTGTAAATTTCTTCAAGACCCAGTTCCACAAACGCCGCCGCCACATGGGGATTTTCACGGAAACGCGCCGGCGGGGTAACCGCCACGATCCGCTCCACACCGGCAACCTGAGCCGGAACCGCATTCATCACAATAGTGGATGGATAGGCGGCCGCGCCCCCCGGAACATACAGGCCCACGGAAGAGAGCGGAGTATACCGCATCCCGAGTTTTACTCCGTTTCCGCCTTCGATCCAATATGACTCCCGGACCTGTTCGGCATGAAAACGGCGGACATTTTTTATGGCCTCACGGAGCGCAAGCAGGAAATCAGCATCGACCCGGGCATGGAGATCATGCATCTCGCTTTGACTTACACGCTCGATGGAGGCGATATCCACACTGTCGAAGCGGCTGGTATATTCGATAACTGCTGCATCGCCGCGCTTGCGAACGTCCTGGATGATAGTCTTTACATGCCGCTCGATTTCCGGGTCAAAAGCTGTATCGGCAAGCGCGGAAAGCTTCGGTAGCAATTCTGGGGAGTATTCCACAATTTTCATCAATAGATTACCTTGTTCAGAGGGTACTCGATGATTCCCTCGGCGCCGTGTTTCTTGAGCACCGGAATCAGCTCGCGCACTTTCGCCTCATCGATAATGACTTCGATTGCCAGCCACCCCGGATCCTTGAGATGGGAAACCGTGGGATTCTGCAGGCTGGGCAGGAGAGCGGAAAGCTCTTCAAGCTTTGCGGCGGGCAGATTCATTTTCAAACCGACCTTGAACTCGGCGTTGAGCGCCCCCTGAAGGAGCAGGGCGAGATTTTCCACCTTCTCACGTTTCCACCGGTCGGCGTAAGCGGCGCGATTCATCACCAGCACCGTGGTGGATTCCAGGATGGTATCTATAATCCTGAGATTGTTGGCGCGAAGGGAGGACCCGGTAACCGTGACATCCACTATGGCGTCAGCCAGCTCCGGAGGCTTGACTTCAGTCGCCCCCCAGCTGAACTCGATATGCGCTTCGATTCCTCGATCCTTGAAATATCTTTTTGTATAATTCACCAGCTCGGTGGCGATACGCTTTCCGGCTAACTGGGAAATATCCCTGATTTCGGAATCTTCCGGAACCGCCACTATCCAGCGCACGGGGACAAACCCTCCACGTGCATACAGGAGCCTGGAAACCTCGATCACATCGGATTCGTATTCCTGTACCCAGTCCTGGCCGGTAATACCGGCGTCAAGTACGCCGTCCTCCACATAGTGGGCCATCTCCTGCGCGCGGATGAGAAGACCTTCCAGCTCGGGGTCATCGATACTAGGGACATAGGAGCGATCGGAAAGCCGAATCCGGTAACCTGCTTTTTTGAAAAGATCGAATGTGGATTCCTGGAGACTCCCTTTGGGGAGACCCAGTTTTATTTTATTCATGATTTGATTTTCCTCTTTTTTTTTAGTGACAAAGGGACAAAGGTGCAAAGTAAAAAGAGAAGGCACAAAGGCACAGAGGCAAAAGTACAAAACTTAGGTTCCGGATTCCGGATTCAAATTTTTTTCATCCTTCATTCTTGTCTTCTACTTTGTCACTTTGCCACTTTGTCACTTCTTATTATTCCAGCGCCCGGATTCCTTCCTCGAAACGGTCAAGGGCTCTTTCCATAATGTCCATAGGGACTGTGTAGGAAAGCCGCACATGTGTATCGGCGCCGAAAGGAGCGCCTGGTATAATGGCGATTTTCCACTCATCGAGCATGTAATCACAGAACGCAGCCGACCCGGAGATCAGCTTCCCTTTAAAGTTCCTCCCGTACAGGGTCGAAACATCGGGAAACACATAAAATGCCCCCTCCGGCATGACACAGCGAACACCGTGAACAGTGTTAAGCCGATCCACCATATACCGTCTGCGCCGGTCATACTCTCTAACCATCACCTCGATGAAATCCTGGGGTCCGGTAAGCGCGGCCAGCGCCGCTTTCTGGGAAATCGATGTCGGATTGGACACCTCCTGGCTCTGCACCGCATCCATTGCCTTGATCAGCTCCTCCGGCCCGGCGGTGTATCCGATGCGCCAGCCGGTCATGCTGTAGGCTTTCGATACACCGTTCACTGTGATGGTATGCGCAAACAGCTCCCTGGAAAGCGAGCCGATGGAAACATGCCGTTGCCCGTCATAAATGAGCATTTCATATATCTCGTCGGACAGGACATGGATACCGGATTCGACTATTACCTTGCCGAGTTCCCCAAGCTCTTCCCCGCTGTAAATCATTCCTGTCGGATTGGAAGGGGTGTTCATGATAAGCAGACGGGTACGGGGGGTGATCGCCTCCTTCAATTGAAGATGAGTGATCTTGAAACCGTTCTCTTCCCTGCAGGGAATGATTACCGGTTTTCCGCCCGCCAGGCATACCATTTCCGGGTACGAGAGCCAGTAGGGCGAAGGGATGATCACTTCGTCGCCCGGACCGATCATGGAGAATATCACCAGGAAATCGCTGTGCTTTGCCCCGCAGTTCACCATCACCTGGGCGGGTGCATAGTCCAGACCGTTGTCGCGATGGAATTTGTCACAAATAGCTTTTTTCAATTCCGCAATGCCGGAAGAAGCGGTATACCGTGTGAAACCGCTCCGGATGGCTTCGCAGGCGGCATCGCAGATGTGTTTTGGAGTATCGAAATCAGGCTCCCCCGCGCTTAAAGGAATAACATCGATTCCACGGGCTTTCATCGCGTTGGCCCGGGCGCTGATCGCCAGGGTCATTGAAGGTTTGATATTTCGGACTGCGGGCGAAAGAATCATGCATTCTCCTTCGTCAGGTGGTGTATTCCGCGTTTATGTTAATGTATTCATGAGAGATGTCGGTGGTATAGATTACCGCATCCGCCTGTCCCATACCCAGATTTACATCAACGGTTATCTCACGGGTGTTCAATTTTTTCCTCATCTCATGTTCGTTTATGAGAAGCGCACGCCCGGCATCGAACAGGGGAACACCTTGTAGGGCGATGGTGACATGCGCCTCGTCGATGGCAACTCCCGAATATCCTGCGGCGCAGATGATTCTTCCCCAATTGGGATCGCATCCGAAGAAAGCTGTTTTCACCAGCGGTGAATTGGCGATGGATAGACCAACCTGTCGGGCGTCCTCTTTACCTGCCGCACCTGCAACCCGGATAGTGATGAATTTCGTCGCCCCTTCGCCGTCGCTGACCAGCGCTTTCGCCATGCGCAGGCAAACCTCGGTCAAACCCTCGGTGAACTGGTCGAATGCCCTGGAACGGCTTTTCAGTGACGTATTTCCTGCCCTGCCGTTGGCCAGCACGAGCACCGTATCGTTGGTGGACATGTCTCCATCAACCGTGATGCAGTTGAAGCTTACCGAAACGGCATGTTTCAGCGCTCTGCGGAGAACCGCCGACTCGATATCCGCATCCGTGGTGATGAAACACAAGAGGGTAGCCATGTCCGGACAGATCATTCCGGCGCCCTTGGCAATCGCTCCGATCCGGACAAACGCATCGCCCATATCGATTTCAACAGCGGTTTCTTTCGGAACGGTGTCTGTGGTCATGATTGCCCGCGCCGCAAGATTTCCGCTGGCTCGTGAAAGGCTGCCGATCGCCCGGGGAATTCCGGCCACTACCCGATCGATGGGGAAAGGTCTCCCGATCACTCCTGTGGAAGCCACCAGTATCTCGGAAGGGTCGCATATCAGATAACGGGCTGTTTCGATGGTCATGGTCATGGCGGCGGCAATTCCATCTTCGCCGTTACAGGTATTGGCGTTGCCGCTGTTGGCGATTATGGCCCGTGCGCTCCCGTTCTGTAGATTCTCACGGCTCACCAGCACCGGAGCTCCTTTGATACGGTTGGTAGTAAACATGCCGGCGCAGGAGGCGGCAGAGTCGGAAGCGATAATCACAAGATCCGGTCTTCCCGGATATTTAATTCCACATTCGGCTGTTCCTGCGCGGAAACCGAGAGGCGCCGTGATTCCTCCGGGTATGTCTTTCAATACCAAACTCCTTATGAGAACAGACACTTTTTGATATTCCTGATTGCCTGATTGATGCGATGCTCATTTTCCACAAGCGAGATCCGGATATACCCGTCGCCAAGTCCGCCGAAAGCGATCCCCGGGGAAACAACTACCTCGGCTTCCTTGAGAAGTTTCATCGAAAACTCCATGGAACCCAGTGCGTGGTATTGCTCCGGTATAGGCGCCCAGATATACATGGTCGCACGGGGACGCGGGACGTCCCACCCTATCTTGGCCAGCCCGTCAATAAAGACATCACGGCGCTTCTGGTAGATTTTTACCGTCTCCGTCACACAGTCCTGGGACCCGTCAAGCGCAGCAATGGCCGCCACCTGGACGGGTGTGAAAATTCCGTAATCGAAATATCCTTTGATGCTGTAAAGGTCCTGAACTACCCGTGCGCTACCGACGCAGAAACCGACCCGCCAGCCGGCCATGCTGTATGCTTTCGACATGGTGGTAAATTCGACCGCTATGTCTTTGGCGCCGGGGATCTGGAGAATGCTCGGCGGCGCATACCCGTCAAATCCCAACTGCGCATACGCGAAATCGTGTACAACGATGGTATTTGTGCGCCTGGCGAATTCAATAATCTCGCCGAAGAAATCCAGATCGACACAGGCGGTAGTCGGGTTATGCGGAAACGAGAGCACTATGGCTTTCGGTTTCGGCCAGATCTCGCGGGAAATATCCTCCATCGCCGGGATGAATCCGGTTTTTTCGGTCAGCGGAACCGCAACAACATTCCCTCCTGCGATCACCACGCTGTAGATGTGCACCGGGAAGGTGGGATTGGTCACCATGACCGAATCGCCGGTATCTAGCAGGGCCAGCATGAGATGGGAAAGCCCCTCTTTCGACCCCAAAAGGGCAATGGATTCTGTTTCCCAGTCGAGATCGACATCGTAGAGATGCTTGTACTGCCGGCAGACGGCCTTTCGGATATTCGGAATTCCACGGCTTGCAGAATAACGGTGCGTTTTCGGGTCCCCCACCGCCTCGCGCAGTTTTTCCACCACTGCCGGAGGAGAGGGTATGTTTGGATTGCCCATCCCGAAATCGATTATATCGATGCCCTCTCGGCGCATCTTCAATTTTTGATCGTTCAGCCTGCCGAACAGGTAGGGAGGAAGCTTTTCCAGCCGTGCTGAGCGCCTGTATTCATTATTCATGAAGTAAATAGCCTTTCTATAAGTTAGCTCTCAACTCATTTTTGAATCTATGATCCCCCCTGCCTTCGGCATCCCCCCTTATTAAGGGGGGAACTTCAAAAAGGAGATACACTTTCTCCCTTCACGAGAAGCTTCCAATTGAAGGGTTTTCCCCCCTTAATAAGGGGGGTCAGGGGGGATCCAATCTTTTAGACCAACATTCCCTTTTGCCAAAATATAATTGAATTTTATGCCTCTTTTTCTCTCCGCATATCCAGGATCAGCTTGTAGGAGAGGCTATCCACCAAAGCAATATAGGAGGCGTCGATAACATTTTCCGATACTCCCACCGTCCCCCAGGAATCGACGCCGTCAGATGATTCAATCAGCACCCGCACCCGTGCGGCCGTGCCTTCGTCGGAATCAAGCACCCGAACCTTGTAGTCCTCAAGCCTGACCTCGGAAAGCGAGGGATAAAACCGGTTGAGCGCTTTACGAAGCGCGCTGTTCAACGCATCCACCGGGCCGTCCCCCTCGGCGGCGGTATGTTCCTCGGCGCCTTCCACAGAGAGTTTGATTGTAGCCTCGCTCACCATGGAGCCGTCATCGCGGCGGTCGGTAATAACGCGGAATCCCTCGAAAGAGAAGGGAGGCGTGTACCCTTCGATAATCCGCGCCGCGAGTATCTCGAAAGAACCCTGGGCGGCTTCGTACTGGTATCCTTCATGCTCTTTCCGTTTCAGCTCGGCCAGAACCGCTTTGACCAGCGGCCCGTTCCTGTCAAGGTTCATGTAGAAGCTGCTCAGCTTGGATAGTACTGTCGACCTGCCGGATTGATCAGAAAGCAGAAATCTCCGCTGGTTGCCGACCAGTTCCGGATCGACATGCTCGAACGTACGAGGATTCTTGAGCACGCCGTCGATATGTGCGCCTCCCTTGTGCGCATAAGCGCTCTCGCCGACATAGGGCTGACGGTGGTTATGGGATTCGTTGGCGATCTCCGATACAAACCTTGAAATGTCCATCAGACCTGAAAGACGGCCCTCCGGGAGACATTCCACACCCAGTTTGAGCACGAGGTTCGGTATGGTGGTGCAGAGGTTATCATTCCCGCAGCGCTCGCCGAAACCGTTGATGGTTCCCTGCACCTGGGAAGCGCCGTGCACAACCCCGACAAGAGTGTTCGCCGCGCTCATGCCCGCATCATTATGGCAGTGCATCCCGAATGGTATGCCGATCCGCTTCTTCACTTCATCGCAGATCGATGCTGTCTCCTCCGGGATACTTCCCCCATTGGTGTCACAGAGCACGATGATTTCGGCGCCGCCCTCTTCCGCAGCCTGAATAGTTCTGAGCGCGTACTCCGGCCTGGCCTTATAGCCGTCGAAAAAATGTTCGGCGTCATAAAAAACACGCCGTCCCTGCGCCCGGAGAAACCGTATCGAATCTTCGATCAGACCGATGTTTTCATCGAGAGATATCCGCAGCACCTCTTCCACATGGAGATCCCAGCTTTTCCCGAATATGGTCACAATCTCCGTATCGGCGTCAATGAGCGTACGGAGAATCGGATCCTTTTCCGGGGAGTTTGAAGCCCTTCGTGTCGAGCCGAACGCCGTCACCTTGGAAACAGATAGCCGAAGCTTTCCGACCTCACGGAAAAAATTCAAATCCTTGGGACTTGTGTAATTCGGCCAGCCTCCTTCGATATACTTCACCCCGAGACCGTCAAGCTTTTCTGTGATAAGCAGCTTGTCATCCATGCTGAAACTGATGGCCTCAGCCTGAGCGCCGTCACGGAGGGTGGAATCGTATATGTCCACATGCCGTATCGTATTTTTCGTATTTGTATCAGTCATGCCGCCATTCCGCCCGGTTATGATTCCCGCACGTTATAACCCTTCCCGCCAAATTGATCACATTTTTCAAGCCACAACCGCCATACTCATTGTATTCACGCTTGAGTGCGGCCTGTCTTTCCTTATACAATTTGAGATCCATCTTTTTTATCGGGAGGAGCTACTCTATTGAGATAGTCCCAGTATTCTCCCGGACTTCCAGGTATATTCTCCACTGTGAATTCGACTGCTTTCGCAATTTCCTTCACTTTGTCCCGCAGGATGGTCTGCATGCATCTCGGTACATGTTCTTTATAATGCCGATGAATGCGTACACAGTTATAACAATCCCCATGCCATTCACACTTGACATTCGGGCACGAACATTTTGCTTCTGCACCAGAAGCCAGCACAGCCCGTATATCTTTTATCTGTTCGATGAACTCTTCTTTGCTTTTCATTGTATTATGTCCTTATTTACTTTGCATCATAACATATTTTATTGCGTTTCTTTTCAAAATAGATGCCGAAACGGTTTCATCGTTCCCGCAAAGCGGCAACAAGTTCGGCATGACACCTGTCATCCTGAACTCGTTGCCGCTTTGCGGGAACGATAAAACCGTTTCAGGATATAAACACTCAAAACAAGCTCAATTATTTATGTCGTAATGTATAATTGCTTCGGGTGCAATTTCATCACTTCGCAATTTCCTCGCACACCGCGTCGCCTACCTCGGCTGTGCTCATTCCCATTTTACCCGCCGCCATGCTAATCATTTTCCGGGAAATGACTTCGATACAGGCTTTTTCCAGAATCGCCGCGGCTTTGGTTTCGCCCAGGTAATCGAGCATCATCTGGGCGCTCAGGATGGCGGCCATGGGATTTATCTTGCCGGTTCCGGTATATTTCGGAGCGCTCCCCCCTATCGGCTCGAACATGGAGACGCCTTCCGGGTTGAGGTTTCCTCCGGCGGCGATGCCCATACCGCCCTGTATGACCGCGCCGAGGTCGGTGATGATGTCACCGAACATGTTGTCGGTGACTATGACATCGAACCATTCCGGGTTTTTCACCATCCACATGCAGGTGGCGTCAACATGCGCATAATCGCGGGCTATATCGGGGTAATCCGCCGCGCCGACCTCGTGGAAAGCCCGCTCCCAGAGGTCCCAGGCGAAAGTGAGCACATTGGTTTTGCCGCAGAGTGTCACCTTACGGTCTTTGTTCCGTTTGCGGGCAAGCTCGAAAGCGAACCGGATGCATCGCTCCACCCCCTTGCGCGTGTTCACCGACTCCTGGATCGCCACTTCGTCAGGGGTGCCCTTTTTCATGAACCCGCCGCTCCCGACATACAATCCTTCCGTATTCTCGCGGACGACGATAAAATCAATATCCTTCGGTCCTTTTCCGGCAAGCGGGGTTTGAACCCCTTCATACAGTTTCACCGGCCGCAGATTGATATACTGGTCGAGGGCAAATCGCAGATTGAGAAGTATCCCCTTTTCAAGAATTCCCGGCCTTACCCCCGGATGGCCAATTGCGCCGAGCAGAATGGCATCGAACGTTTTCAGGGTTTCAACCGCATTGTCCGGCAGGATTTCCCCGGTTTTCAGGTAATGTTCGCCGCCCCAGTTAAAATGCACCGTCTCATAGGTGAATCCAACCTTGCCCGCCGCCGCTTTCAGGCATTTCAACCCCTCGGCCACCACTTCCGGCCCGGTGCCGTCGCCGCCTATAACTGCGATTCGTTTCAATTTATCCTCTCTTTAATAGATTCGTAACAAGATTTCCTATGGTGTTTTATACCTCACCCCCTGCCCCTCTCCTAGTCAGGAGAGGGGTGACTCTAAAAGGCCGTATTTTCCCTCTCCTGAATAGGAGAGGGTGGCCAAAGGCCGGGTGAGGTTACTCTTTAATCGATTGCAGCAGCCCGCCCGCCTCGGCAATCCGGAACGCAAAATCAGGCAGCGGTACGAACCGCAATTCCTTCCCGCTGGTGAGATTGCGGATGATTCCGGCGCGAAGCTCGATCTCCAGTTCGTCGCCATCCTTCACCGCGCCGATGACGCCTTTGCACTCAACTACCGGAAAACCGTTGTTGACGGCGTTACGGTAGAAAATGCGCGCGAAGCTTTCCGCCGCAACGCATCCCACCCCGGCTCCACGGAGCGCCCATATCGCATGTTCCCGCGAGGAGCCGCAGCCGAAATCGAAACCGGCGACAATAATATCCCCGGGCTTCACTTTCAGTACAAACTCACTGTCGATATCCTCCATAGCGTGGAGGGCCAGCTCTTCCTCGCTGTCGGTATTGAGGTAGCGGGCAGGAATGATTTCATCGGTATTGATATGGTCCCGGGTATATACGTGCGCTCTGCCTTTCATAGAATCATCTCCCTCGGATCGGTGATATGACCGGTGACCGCTGTAGCCGCGGCTGTCGCCGGGCTGGCAAGATAAACTTCGCTCTCCGGAGAACCCATCCGTCCCACAAAATTACGGTTGGTGGTGGAAACACAGCGCTCGCCCGCCGCCAGAATCCCCATGTAGCCGCCGAGACAGGCGCCGCAGGTCGGAGCGGACACCACGCATTTCGCATCGCTGAATATGTCGAACAGGCCTTCTTTCATCGCCTGACGCCAGACCGTGGTCGAAGCCGGCACCACGATGCACCTCGTTCCCTCGGCCACTTTCCTTCCCCGCAGGATACGGGCGGCGATCCGCAGGTCCTCGATCCGTCCGTTCGTGCAAGAGCCGATGTATACCTGGTCGATCTTTATATCTTTCGCCTCTCTGGCCTTACGGCCATCGGAGGGCAGGTGCGGAAACGCTACCATCGGCTCCAGGCCGGAGCAGTCAATCTCGATCACTTTGGAGAACTCTGCATCCGGGTCGGAAGTATTGACGGTGAAATCTTCATCGCTCCGGGCGCGGACATACTCGATGGTTTTTTCGTCGGGATTGATAATCCCCGATTTCGCCCCGGCCTCGATGGCCATGTTGGTGATGGTGAACCGGGCCTCAACCGAAAGCTCGTCGATCACCGGGCCGATGAACTCCATAGCCTTGTACAGAGCGCCGTCCACTCCAATCTGACGGATTATTTCGAGAATCACATCCTTGGAATACACCCCTTTCGGGAGAGAACCGGCGAGCACAAATTTCATGGTTTCCGGCACCCTGAACCACAGTTCCCCGGCATAGATTGCCGCCGCCAGATCTGTAGAGCCGATTCCGGTGGAAAACGCCCCCAGAGCGCCGTGTGTACAGGTGTGCGAATCTCCGCATACGATGGTCCGTCCGGGCAAAACCCAGCCGTCCTCAGGCAAAACCACATGGCAGACTCCGTTTTCGCCGACTTCATAGTAGTTTTTGAGGTGGTGTTTACGCACCCATTCACGGAGGCGCTTGGCCAGCTCTGCGCTCTTGATATCCTTGTTGGGTACAAAATGGTCAGGTATCACCACGATCTTCTCCGGATCGAAAACCCGGTCCATCCCCAGTTTCTGGAGCATGCTGATAGCCGGAGGGGTGGTGACATCATGGCACATCACAATGTCCAGCCTGGCATTTATCAGTTCTCCCGGCCGTACGGTTTTTCTTCCAGAATGAGCGGCCAGTATCTTTTCGGTTATGGTCATTCCCATTATACTTTATCTCCATCCCCCGCATCAGGCAAGTCATCCGGGGCTGAAATTCTCTGTTTTATCTTATTGAGTCCATCCACATACGCTTTTGCCGAAGCATCGAGAATATCGGTGGAAGAGCCGCGCCCGATAATCACGATCGAATGGTTCACCACCATGCGGAGTGTAACCTCCCCCATCGCCTCTGTCCCTGCGGTTACCGCCCGCAGCGAATACTCTTCAAGCTTGATGGGCATCCCGGCGATGGCATTGATCGCCTTGAACGTGGCATCCACAGGACCGTCGCCCCAGGCTGACTCCTGACGGACTTCCTCGCCCATCCTGATGCGCACTGTGGCGGTGGGAATGGTGGACGAGCCGCTGGAAATGTGGAAATATTCGAGTTTGAATACCTCCGGCACGCCGCGGATTTCATCCTCCACTATGGCGGCGATGTCTTCGTCAAACACTTCCTTTTTCTTGTCCGCAACTTCCAGGAACCGCTCAAAAGCGGTACCCAGCTCCTGCTCGGCCAGTTTGTAGCCCATGTCCTCAAGACGCTTTTTGAACCCGTGCTTGCCGGAATGACGGCCGAGGACGATTTTCATACCGTTCAGCCCGATCGATTCCGGAGTCATGATCTCATAGGTGGAGCGCTCCTTCAGGAGGCCGTCCACATGGATACCCGACTCGTGGGCAAAAGCGTTCGCTCCGACAATGGCCTTGTTCGGCTGCACCCGTATACCGGATAGATTTGATACGAGCTGGCTTGTACGGTAAATCTCCCGCGTGTTTACCCCGGAATCGAATCCAATGAAATCATGGCGAACCTTGAGAGCCATGACCACTTCTTCGAGCGAAGCGTTTCCTGCGCGCTCTCCCAGGCCGTTGACCGCAACTTCCACCTGCCGTGCGCCGTTGCGTACGGCCATGAGCGAGTTGGCCACCGCCAGACCGAGGTCATTATGACAGTGTACGCTGAAAATAGCCTGGCCGGCATTGGGAACATTGCTCACGATATCGCGAACGAACACCCCGAATTCGGATGGAATGGCATATCCGACCGTGTCGGGCAGATTGATCGTTTTCGCTCCGGCCTCGATTGTTGCCTGAACAACTTCCCTGAGGAAGCCGAGGTCGCTCCGAAAAGCGTCTTCCGCGCTGAATTCGACGTCGTTTACCAGGCTTCCCGCCAGCTTTACCGCCTCGACAGCCATACGGAGCACCTCGTCCTCCTTTTTATGGAGCTTGAACTCCATGTGAATGGGCGAGGTGGCGATAAAGGTATGAATCCGCGGCCGTACTGCGTATTTCAGGGCCTCGTACGCGGAGACAATATCTTTTTCCAGGGTGCGTGCGAGACCGGCGATAACCGTGTTCTTGATTTCAGCGGAGCATGCCTGTACCGCTTCGAACTGCACCGCCGAGGAGACCGGGAATCCGGCCTCGATGATATCCACTCCCAGCCGCTCCAGTTGTACCCCTATCTGGACTTTTTCCTTAACGGAGAGCGACGCGCCGGGCGATTGTTCCCCGTCACGGAGCGTGGTATCGAATATGATGATTCGTTTATTGCTCATGGTTTTCAATCCTCTTTGAGATGGGTGGGCGCAGACCAGCGCCGTTTTTCAATGTTTGAAATTGAAAGTAGCTAAGGCCGCTTTCGCCGAGACCCGCGGAACGCTCGTCCACTTGTACCACCCCCTTTCAAGGATAAAATCCCCCCGCCGCTTTGCGGCGACCCCCTTGTTAAGGGGGTTAAAAAAAGGATAAAAAATAAAACCTCGTATATAATTCTCCCCTTAATAAGGGGAGATGCCGGCAGGCAGAGGGGATTTCTTACTCAGTTTATTGTGATGAATATATGCATATTTCTATTTGTGCAGCCAGCTCATCATGCCGCGTAGCTCTTTGCCCACAGTTTCGATGAGGTGCTCTTCGCCCATCCGTTTCAGGGCGTTGTATACCGGTCTTCCGGCCTGATTTTCCAGGATCCACTCACGGGCAAACTGGCCGGACTGAATCTCGCTGAGAATCTGGCGCATCTCCTCACGGGTTTCCTCGGTGATGATCCTTGTTCCGGTGACCAGGTCGCCATACTCGGCAGTGTCGCTGATGGAGCTGCGCATATTGGCGATGCCGCCTTCATAGATCAGGTCAACGATGAGCTTTACTTCATGGAGACATTCGAAATAAGCGATTTCCGGCTTGTAACCGGCCTCGACCAGGGTTTCGAAAGCTGCCCTGATAAGCTCGGTCAATCCGCCGCAAAGCACCACCTGTTCGCCGAAGAGGTCGGTTTCGGTCTCTTCGAGGAAAGTTGTCTCGATGATCCCGGCGCGGCCGGCGCCGATACCGCATGCATGAGCCAGGGCGAGTTCCCTGGCCTTTCCGGTGGGATCCTGCTGAACAGCGATAAGGGCTGGAACGCCGCCGCCCTGCTCAAACACACGCCGTACCAGATGGCCGGGCCCTTTGGGGGCGACCATGTACACATCCACATCTTTTGGAGGTTTTATCTGGCCGAAATGGATATTGAAACCGTGCGAGAATACCAGAGCCTTGCCCGGTTTGAGCCCCTTTTCGATGTCGCTCTTGTATATACGGGCCTGAAGTTCATCGGGAAGGAGTATCTGGATGATATCCGCTTTTTCAGCGGCTTCTGCGGCGCTTACGGGTTTAAATCCCATTTCCACAGCCAGTTTGTAATTCGCGGTATCCGGCAGCTCGGCAACGATTACCTTATATCCCGAATCGCGGAGATTCTGGCCCTGCGCATGTCCCTGGGAACCGAATCCGATGATGGCGATCGTTTTATTCTGCAATACGCTTCGGTCGGCGTCTTTGTCATAATACATCTTCATTGCGAACCTCCCTTTGATTATAACTTGATAAATGTGCTATACATGATGTAATAACAATTGAGTATTTTTTTGGTATAGATGCCGAAACGGTTTCATCGTTCCCGCTAAGCGGCAACAAGTTCGGCATGACGTCTTCACTGGTCACCCTTAACCCATTTGATGAAACCATTGCTGCCTCGCAGGTACTGTAAAGCCGTTGCTGCTTCGCAGGCACAATGAAACCGTGTCCTGCCCCCTCCGGGGGAAGGATGTCCGAAGGACAGAAAGGGGGCTGCATCCAATTATATCGTCCTTTGATAAATGCTAACTGTTTCATTTCCTTTCATGTATTCGAATTCAGTTCCCTTACCATGGCTACTTTGCCGGTGCGAACAAGCTCAACGATACCATACGGCTCCATGAGCTTGATGAACGCCTCGACTTTGTCCTCCGTTCCGGTGATCTGGATGGTGAGCGCGGTGTGGCCTATATCGATCACCTTGGCGCGGAAGACATCGGCCACTTCCAGAATCTCTGACCGCGCGCCGGTATCGCTTTTCACCTTTATCAGACACAGCTCCCGTGCAATATATGTGCCGTCCGGCAGATCGATCACTTCGATTACATCCACCAGTTTGTTAAGCTGTTTGATCACCTGATCCAGTACCCGGTCATCGCCATGAACCACAATGGTCATGCGAGAGACTGAAGGGGTATTGGTCTCCCCGACCGCAAGGCTGTCGATGTTGTAGCCGCGTGAGGAAAAAAGCCCGCTCACCCTGGCCAGAACGCCGAATTTGTTCTCCACGGTTACAGATATGGTGTGTTTCATATCTCATGACCCTCCATTATCTTGTAGATAGGCTCGCCGGGCGCCACCATCGGCCATACATTGGCCTCACGGTCGACTCTGAAATCAATGAACACCGGCCCCGGGATGTCGAGAGCCTTTTCAATCGCAGGCCGAACCTCTTCCGGACGCTCAACCCGGATTCCGTGGGCGCCATAGGCTTCGGCCAGCTTGACAAAATCCGGCTGGCACTCGATGTCGGTTCCCGAATACCGTTTATTAAAGAAAAGCTCCTGCCATTGACGAACCATGCCGAGGTAGCGGTTGTTGATTATTGCCACCTTCACCGGCACCTTCTCCTGAACAGCGGTAGCCAGCTCCTGGATATTCATCTGGATGGAACCGTCTCCGGCGATATCGAATACCACCTCTCCGGGACGCCCTATCTGGGCACCGATCGCCGCAGGAAAACCGAATCCCATCGTTCCCAGGCCTCCGGACGAGATGAACTGCCTCGGCTTATCGAATTTGTAGTAGAGGGCCGCCCACATCTGGTTCTGTCCCACCTCGGTGGTTATGATGGCCTCCCCTTTTGTAACCTCGTAGATTTGCTCCACCACATACTGAGGTTTCAGAACGCCGGGTTCGTCTACATAGAAAACCGGGCGCTCCCTTTTCATTTTTTCGATATGATCGTTCCAGCCGTTCCGGTTTCGTTTGTCCACCGCATCGAGGAGCTGGGTGAGGATGGCTTTCGCATCTCCGACCACGGGAATATCAACCTCCACATTCTTCGCGATGGCTGCAGGGTCCATATCGATATGGATAATCCGGGCGTGTGGGGCAAATTCCTCCACTTTTCCGGTCACCCTGTCGTCGAACCGAGCGCCGACGGCGATAACCAGGTCGCATTCGGTAAACGCCATATTGGCGGTATAGGTGCCATGCATGCCGGGCATTCCCACCCAAAGCGGATGGCTGGCCGGAAATCCGCCCAGTCCCATAAGGGTCGTGGTCACAGGAGCATTTATTTTTTCGGCGAACTGTATCAGCTCCTTATGGGCGCCGCTGATGATTATGCCGCCGCCGGCATAAATGAACGGTTTTTCCGACTCCCTCACCGCTTTCACCACGGCCTCGATGGATTCCGCGTCGGCATAGTTCGGCACACGGTATCCCGGCGGGATAATCGGTTTATCCGGCCATTTGAAATTGATCATCCCCGTGCTCACATCCTTGGGAATGTCCACCAGGACCGGGCCGGGCCTGCCGGTGGAGGCGATGTAAAACGCCTGGCTGATGATATCCGCCATCTTCCCTGTTTCACTGACCAGGTAATTGTGCTTGGTTATCGGCCGGGTTATTCCGGTTATGTCCGCTTCCTGAAACGCGTCGGTGCCGATTAGCGGCATGGAAACCTGGCCGGTGAACGCCACCAGGGGTATGGAATCCATGTAGGCATTCGCGATACCGGTAACCAGGTTGGTAGCGCCCGGCCCTGATGTTGAAATACACACCCCGGTTTTACCGGTGGCACGGGCATAACCGTCCGCCGCATGGGCTGCTGCCTGCTCATGGCGGGTGAGCACAAAACGGATGTCATGGGCATCGTAGAGCTTGTCGAAGATGGGCATTATCTGCCCCCCCGGGTATCCGAAGAGAACTTCGACCTTTTCTTTCCTCAGACACTCGATAAATATATCAGAACCGCTTAATTTCATGGAGTACCTCATTAGTATTCTAAACATGATTGATTTTATATCGATGTGTAAATAGATGCCGAAACGGTTTCATCGTTCCCGTGAAACGGCAACAAGTTCGGCATGACACGTGTCATCCTGAACTCGTTTCAGGATATATTCGCTATTCGAATATCATCATGTCATTTTTTATTCTTTGAATATAGCTCCTGTGGCTGCCGAAGTCACCAGTTTTGCATACCGGGCAAGATAACCCTTCTTGATTTTCGGTTCCGGCGGCGTCCAGGAAGCCATACGCTTCTTTTTTTCCTCCCCGCTGATGAGGAGATCGATTGTGCGGCCGGGGATGTCGATGAGAATCTCATCCCCTTCCCGTACAATACACAACGGGCCGCCCTCCATCGCTTCGGGTGATATATGACCAATGCAGGGGCCGCGTGTTCCGCCGCTGAATCTGCCGTCGGTGATAAGCGCTACCGAGTCGGAAAGGCCCATGCCGGTAATTGCAGCCGTTCCCTGGAGCATTTCACGCATACCGGGACCTCCTTTCGGTCCTTCATAACGCACCACCACCACATCGCCGGGGTTGATTTTACGGTTGAAAATGGCTTCAAGCGATTCCTCTTCGGAGTCGAACACCCGTGCTTTTCCTTTGAATACCATTGTCTTTTCCGATACCGCGCTCTGTTTCACTACCGCGCCGTCCGGGGCCAGCGATCCGCGCAGTATTGCGATTCCGCCTTCACGGTGATAGGGATTATCCAGACCGTGAATGACCTTCGGTTCGGACACCTCATGCTGCGCCTGGATTTCTTTCACACTTACACCGCTGACAGTGGGGTTATCGCGGAGTTTGTCTCCGAGCACATGCATGACCGCCGGAATCCCGCCGGCATATTCCAGGTCTTCCAGAAAGTGCTCGCCGCCGGGCAGGAGCGATGTGATGTGCGGAGTATCCCTGGAAAGACGGTCAAATTCGTCCAGGGGCAGTTCCACACCTGCCTCATGCGCGATTGCCGGAAGGTGGAGAACGGTATTGGTCGAGCCGCCAAGCGCCATGTCCATACGAATGGCGTTTTGAAAGGCTTCACGGGTCATGATATCGCAGGGTTTGATGTCCTGACGGATCAAATCGCAAATCTTTTCTCCGGAGCGGAAGGCGATCCTCCGCTTTTTGGCAAAACCGGCAAGAGCGGTTCCGCAGCCGACCAGCGACATGCCCATAGTCTCTGTCAGGCAGGCCATGGTATTGGCGGTATAAAGTCCCTGGCAGGAGCCCTGTCCCGGACAGGCTTCAATCTCCAGGCAGGTAAGCTCTTCCTCGGTGATGAGTCCCTGACGGTACCGGCCGATAGCTTCGAATGTATCGCCGACAAGGGAGAGACGACGGTTATGCAGGTTGCCGGAATACATGGGGCCTGCTGTGACCACGATGGCGGGAACATTGAGCCGGGCTGCAGCCATAAGCATTCCCGGAGTGATTTTATCGCAGTTGGTCAAAAGCACAACGCCGTCGAGCTTGTGCGCCATCATGACGCATTCGATGGCATCGGCGATGAGTTCACGGGTGCAGAGGCTGTATTTCATGCCGCTGTGTCCCATGGCGATGCCGTCGCACACAGCCGGTATGCCAAAAATGAAAGCGCTTCCCCCTCCTGTATGAATCCCTTTCTCGATAAATCGCTCCAAATCGCGCATCCCGGAATGTCCGGGTACGAGATCGGTGAATGACGAGGCGATTCCCACCATCGGCGTTCCCATCTGTGAAGGGTCGATGCCGGTGGCGTACAGGAGAGACCGTGAGGCGGCCTTCTCGTATCCTTTTGTTATGTCGCTGCTTCTCATGTATGCGCCCCTTAGATGATGTTATGAGTGCCTAAGTGCCTGAGTGCCTTAGTAAAGGAAGAAAAAAAACCAGTCTGAACCTTGATTCGCTTGATTTCAGGATTAACTTGATTAGATCCTGAAACGAGTTCAGGATGACATGTGTCATGCCGAACTTGTTTCGGCATCTTTCTGAACCCGTGTCATGCCGAACTTGTTGCCGCTTCGCGGGAACGATGAAACCGTTTCAGCATCTATATCCGATCACTAACATTTTCAGATTGCATACACGGATTCTTTTTTCCTGTCTCCTGACTCCTGACTTCTTTCTTTTAAAAACATAATTCCCCGCTTCCTTCCGGGATTTCTCCTGAGGCTCCTAACGAACTTTATCATCTGGCAAGGTAAATCAGGTTCGAAGGGTGGCCTCAAAAATCCGCCAATACCGGCAGGATTACTACGAGGCCAATAAGCAGATTAATTCGATGAAGCGCTGTATAGCATAAAGAAACGAAAAAACCGGGAATACATGCAGATGCAGTATAGGACATCATATCGGGCATATTTTTAGTTATACCCGTCATATTTCCACCCCTGACAACCCGGTTTATCATCTGACATCCATCCGTGGAAAAGAAACAAGTGAGGCAGCTTGATTTTACGCACCGGAATAAAATAGTTTAAATAAGACAAAGATGTCAAGAAAAATAATATGTTAATTCGCTTATCGAGTTAACTCCGCATAGGTAATAGTGGAGGTATTCAGACAAGCAGTTAAGAGTCTGTCAGTAATCAGTAATTCATTGAATCGCCGGTTAAAGCGATAACAAAATTC
>JAUYCD010000134.1 GCA_030692375.1 Candidatus Latescibacter sp.
AGAGGTTCCGCGCTGTCAACAGAGGCATCACGGAAAATTTCCGCCGCCCTCGAGAAATATCCGTTGTCTTCGAGGATGTTGTCCGAATCGATAAGGGCGAGAATTTCCCCGGAGGAAACCTTAATGGCTGCGGCTTTGCCCGCTTCGCCGGTGCGAAGGGGATTGGGCACGATTCGGTTCACCCCATACCTCTCCGCAATTTCCAGGGTACCATCAGTGGAGCCTGCATCAGCCATCACAATTTCCACCTGTTCACAGGGATAGTTCTGCCTGCGGATGGAATCGAGACAGCGGGCCAATGTTCGGGCGGCGTTGAGAGTGGGAAGGATGACGCTGATTCGGGGCGGTGTATGAGAAGTTGAATCATTTTGAGTTCTATCAGACATTGTAGTATATTACCTTAAACACGTGGTTTTCACAAGGGGTTGTAACACCCAAACATATCTGGTAATCAACGATAATAATTTCAGAAACATACATAACCGTTAAAGGAATATCAAGTGGGTGTTTGAAAAATCAGGGCCTTCTCGATCTTTGCGATATACATAGAGAAAATCGCATATTGAAACGTATTTCTTCGCCGTGCGTATAAAATGTGTTTTACAGATAGTATGATAACCATAGTCATTTATAACAAACACAAGAGGAGATTGTCATGAGCGCCCTGCCTGAAGTCACTGACCATACCTTTAAAACCGAGGTTCTCGAATCACAGAAGCCGGTTGTTGTCGATTTTTGGGCGTCCTGGTGTATGCCCTGCCGGATGCTCACTCCAATCCTGGAAAAAGTGGCGGAGAAAAATTCGGAAAAGTTCAGTTTCTACAAACTTAATACGGATGAAAATCCACAAATATCAAAGCAATTCCATATCATGAGCATACCCACGGTGATATTTTTCAAAAACGGGCAGGAGGTAAAAAGGCTGATCGGGGTGCAGCAGGAAACAGCTCTGCAAATGGAGCTCGACCGGGTGTAACCTGAGTTTTTCCCCGTTCATTACATTGATTGCCGTCCCCAGAACCGCTGATTTTAAAAAAAAAATTCATGAAAAAAACATTGTTTTACTAGAAATGAATGGTTAGAATATAGATTCGGTATCAATGTCTGAAAAGCAGACTACCAGCCGGGCATCCGGGACGTACTTCTACCGGTTCCGGTTCGGCGGGTTCACCGAGACAAAAAAGATGGTGCTGCTGAGATAGGACTAAAGAACAGTATGATAAATTTGGTAATCCGCATAGTGATCGGCGCGTTCGTGGGGGCTTTGATAAGCCTGGCATACTACAAGTTCGTGGGATGCCGGACTGGCACCTGCCCCATAACTTCAGACCCCTATGCTTCGGCGCTGTTCGGTGTGGTAGTGGGCGGAATTCTGGCCGTTATTATAAGAAGTGAGTAACCTGGATTATTCATAAACTCACTATGATACTTTCTTAACTTTTTTTAAACAAATACTTATTATTCATTTTGGAATGCAGCCCCCTAAATCCCCCGAAGGGGGACTTTTCGTGTTAAAGATGAAAATGCGAAAGTGTAACTTTTTTTTAAAGAACCGATTATGCCTTCTTTTGCAGTCTTTTAGTCCCCCTCCGGGGGATTTAGGGGGCTGTAGTAAAAAAACGCAAACAAAAAAAACAGTATATGAAGAAACTTATGAATAATCCAAGTTATAGACTTTCGAGGAACTATTATGAAAAAACCGCTCAAGCTCCTGGTGATCGGCGGAGTGGCCGCGGGAACCAAGGCGGCGTCCAAAGCGCGCCGTGATGATCCCGGCATGGAGATAACCATCCTCACCGAAGAGGAATATATCTCCTCCATCGGCTGCGGTCTCGCCTACTATATCGGCGGAGTTGTGGAGAAACGGGAAAGCCTTTTTGCCCGCTCACCCGATGCATTCCGTGAAAAACAGCAGATTTCAATTCTTTTAAGGCATCGGGCGGAATCTATCAACACATTTGACCGGACAGTGAAGGTCGCCGACCTGAACACCGGGGAAATCTCTTTCATGCCCTATGACCGTCTTCTCATTTCCACCGGAGCATCCCCCATAATCCCGGAGATGGAGGGCGTCACACTGAAGGGTATCCACCCGCTGCACACCATTTCCGACGCCGATGCCATCAAATCCCTGGTGGACAGCGGCAGGGTGAAACATGCCTGTATCATGGGCGGCGGGTTCATCGGGATTGAAATGGCGGAAAACCTGCTCCGGCGGGGAATTGAGGTCACTTTATTCGAGGCCGCCGATCATCTGATGCCCAGGCAATACGATCCTGACCTGTCCGCCCTCATTCGTGAGCATATGGAATCCAAGGGTGTCAGTATTCTGACCGGAACGGGAGTAGAAAATTGCAGCGGAGACCCAAACGGTCTCATCCGGGCGGTATCTGCGGGAGGGAAGGAATATCCCTGCGGGCTCGTGATCGTTGCGGTCGGGGTAAAGCCCAATACCAGGCTGGCCCGTGAAGCCCGTATCGCCGTCGGCCCCACCGGCGCCATCAAGGTCGATCCACGGATGGAAACCTCCGTTAGGGGAATTTTTGCGGCGGGAGACTGCTCTGAAACAACTCACCTGGTAAGCAAAAAGCCTTTCTGGCTCTCTCTCGGCTCGACTGCCAACAAACAGGGGCGGGTGGCCGGGGCAAACATCGCCGGCGGAAGAAAGCAGTTCACCGGAGTCCTCGGCACAGCCATCGTCAAAGTGTTCGATAAAACAGCCGGCCGCACCGGACTGAATGAGAAGGAAGCCGCGGAAACAGATTTCAACCCGGTTTCGGTCACAGTCACCACTTCCACTTCTGCCAACTACTATCCCGGCGCGAAAAGCATCACCCTTAAACTGGTTGCTGACCGGGGCGCTCAAAAACTCCTTGGCGCCCAGGCTTTCGGCGACGACAAAGTGGATAAGGTTATCGACATCATCGCCACCGCGCTCACCGGAAAGATTTCCATCCCCGAACTGACAAATCTCGACCTCGCCTATTCGCCGCCCTATTCGCAGGCTCTCGGCACGGTTCTGGTCGCCGCCGAGGTTCTGGAAAAGAAGCTGGGAATGTAAAGAAAGTCCAAAGCCTATTTGGGCTTTGCTCTAATCTTTTCATCATCTTTTATCATTTCCATCACACAAATCAGTGGTTCAGACAGTCTTTTACTTTGGACTTTTTTTATCCAAACACCTGTTTTCGTGTTTCCCATTTCCCCCGGGTGAAATCAGGGCACTTCACCGGAGCGCTGCCTTTCGCGATGGAATGCTCTGAGAGGGCGACAACGGAGCTCATGGTCGCCGAATCATAAACGTCTATCGGGGTCTGGGTTCTGTTTCTCACCGCCGCCAGAAAGAGTTTCAGCTCCAGAAAGTCGGTGCCGCCGTGGCCCATTTCTTCGGGGCTGCCCATCATATCCTTCCACCAGGCATGGTCGTGCCGTTCCTGGTAGGGGGCAAACGGCTCCCACTGGTGGTATTGGGGGCTTTTTCCGGTGATGTACACCACGCTGCGGTCCTCGTCATAAAGGCCGAGAGTCCCCTGAATCATCCAGCGGTTGTCATAAGGGCGCGGGAGCTGCATATCGTAGTTGATGACAAGGGATTTCCCCTTCTTGGTGCGCACCACGGAGGTGACAATATCCCCCTGTTTGTATTTCCGTTTGGCGTTGGGATGCTCCGGGCCGAATTTACGGGCGAAATAGGCGTTGATGCTCTTTGAGGCGGTGGCGGTCGAGGTCAGGGAATCGAATGCGTCCCCGCAGTTGATGTCCATCCAGGAGAGCACCGGGCCGAGACTGTGTGTGGGGTACTGGTCGCAATTGCGTTTTACCAGGAATTCCCCTCCCCATGTCATATTTCCCTGCGGGTCGAAGAACCAATGGTCGATGCAGTCATGTGAATGGGCGCAGTGGCAGTGGACAATGTCTCCGAAAAGCCCCTGACGGATCATGTTCAGCACCGCCAGGTTGTCGCGGCGGAAGCTCCAGTTCTCGAGCATCATGCAGGGAACTCCTGTGCGTTCATGGGTGTTCACCAAATCCCAGCACTGTTCGAGAGTGATCGCCGCAGGAACTTCGACTCCGGCATACTTGCCGTTTTTCATGGCCGAAACTGCCATGGGCGTGTGCCATTGCCAGTAAGTGGCGATGATCACCGCATCGAGGTCGTCGCGAGCCATGAGCTTCTCGTAGGCATGGTCGCTTCCGGTATAGCCTTCCGGCTTGGGGTATCCGGCTTTTACCACCAGATCTTGCGCACGGGCAAGGTTCTCGGTATTGATGTCGCAAAGCGCCGGGAAACTGAGCCCGGTCATGGTGAGCATGGTTCCCAGAAGGCCGGTGCCGCGCTTTCCGGTTCCCACCACCGCCACCCTTACTGTTTTTTGCGCTGCGGAAGCCGCCTGCCCGGAGGCATTCCCGGCCAGCGCCATACTCAGCGAAGCAGCAGCGCCCGTTTCTATGAATTTCCGGCGGGATATCTCAGTATCCATGGCACAAACCTCCTTGAAAGAAGTGAAAAAAGCATGATCCGGAATCCGAAATGAAGATAAATATCTCGCAAAGTTCGCAAAGTCAATATCGATAAAATATATGCTGAAAAATCTAAAAAAAGAATTTGATAATCAATACCGATATTACTATATTATTAATAAAGGTATAAGAACTTTTTTTCTTCCCTGTTTTACCGTTTTTTTGTATAATTCATATATTACTTCTTCTTTCCTAGGAAATGTATCCTCTTCCAAATATAAGGATTTCCGCCATGTCAAAATCTCCTTTTCGTCAAGCAGCAGCTTTCCTTTTCGCAGCATTCACAATCCTTATGGTGTTTTCCCATCTTTCTGGGGCGATTCCTCCCACTGGGCACCCGGTGAAAAAAGGTGCATTTTCCACCTCCCAACAACGATTGGATGCCCAAAAACTGGCAGATATAGCCCAGAAATTGAAACAGTCATTCCTTCCCTCCGGCTCTGCCGGGAAAACTGCCGTGAATCAGAGCAGCCAGCTTGACTTCCCAAAAGACGCCAATAATGGGACGCCGATTTTCCTGGATCGTGAGTTGATATCGCACATGCACCCCGGGGCAGCAAAGAAACAGGCTGGAGCTTCTCCGGAGGGAATCGCTCTGGATTTCATACAGACCAACCGGGAGATTTTCAAACTGAACAACCCTCAGGAAGAACTGAAAACCTTTTCGCTTACACAAACCGAAGACGGTTTCTATCATATCAGCTTCAATCAAGTGTACGAAGGAGTGACAGTGTGGGAACACCGGCTTGTGGTTCATCTTGACCGTGATCAGATTCCTTACGCAATGAACGGCAGGTATTCACCCACACCCCAGGGTATCGATGTTCATGATGTCCCGGTGAATATGGCCAGGGCTATTGAAGAAGCTCTGCTCGAGCTTTCCAGCAGGACAACCGTTCTTCCGCCTGAAGGATGGGGAAAAATCCTTGGATACACCGGTCCTTCCGCCCAGCTTGTGATCTGGGTCGACGATGCTACGGGTCAATCGCTTCTTGCATGGCAGGTTACAATCCGGCCCAGTCTCCGTGAGCGCTGGTTTACCTTTGTGGATGCCCGCACCGGAAAGATACTGGAATCGTATAATGCCGCCACAAGCAGTACTCCGTCCACTGCCAATGCTGTCGATGCTCTCGGGAAAACCCGTACTCTTAATGTGACCCTGGACCAGGGCGTCTATTATCTGGAAGACAGTACTGCGAAAATACAGACATACAGCGCTAACGGAAAAGTTATCAGCGCAACCACCCAGCCTGTGCCCTATTCCTCAACGGACAACACCTGGACCGATTCTCTGGCCGTCTCGGCGCATGCCAACGCCCGTGTGACCTACGATTTTTACCTCACCAAGGAGAACCGTAACGGCCTGGACGCCAAAAACGGTGAAATTCACCTGATCATGCATTATACGGACAACGGCCAGCCTCTCGATAATGCGTTCTGGGCCGGCGGCGGAGTGCTTGCTTTCGGTGATGCCGAGCCTTTTACACGGGCGCAGGATGTGGTGGCGCACGAAATGACTCACGGGGTTGTCGAATATACCGTGGGGCTGAACTATAAAAATCAGCCCGGTGCGCTCAATGAAGCAATCGCGGATGTCATGGCCTGCATGGTCGATCCGAACTGGCAGGTCGGCGAAACCCTCCCGAAGGGCCCCATCCGGGATCTTTTGAACCCTTCAAAATATAACATGCCGGCAGACATGTCGGGCTATAAAACATTTCCGTTGAGCCAGGATGAAGGCGGAGTTCACTATAATATGAGCATCCCCTCACGGGCCTGGGCGCTTTTGGGAGAGTCTATAGGCCGTGATAAAACTGCCAATATACTCTACCGGGTTCTCAACAGCCGGTACCTGGCGCCCGAGGCGCAATTTACCGATATGCGGCTGGCAGCGGTGCAGTCGGCTACCGACCTTTTCGGGGCCGCTTCCAACGAAGTTTCGGCGGTGAAGCAATCGTTCACCCAGGTTGGCATCCTCGATGCGGCGCCCACTCAGCCCCCTGTAGATACTACTCCGATCGCTGGAAACAATATTATCGCTTTTGTGGACGATTATCAGAACCTGAATAACCTGCTTTTAGGGAAAACGGTTATTCAGACTGCACCGGATATTTCCAGACCCACCTTGACCATGGTTTACACCGGAACCGCCAGTCCGCTCACCGTTTCTTCGGATGGCTCCAAGCTGATCTTTGTCGACTCATCCAACAATCTGCGCATGATCAAGATCGATACGTACCAGGAATTACTGATTGACAGCACGGGGCAATGGAGTTCGCTGGCGCTTTCGCCGGATGGCAACACTCTGGCGGCAACCACGGTAAACTCCGACAGCACCATATACATTCTCGATTTGAACAATCCGGGCAAGAGCCGGGCAATTCTCCTTTATACTCCGGGAACTGAAGGGATCAAGAATTATACTACAGTTGAGGCCGACAAACTGGAGTGGGACTCCACCGGGACCCAGGTCCTTTATGATGCATTCCATCAGATTCCGGTTACGGGAGGGAATCCCCTTGAATTCTGGGATATCAATATCCTGGATGTCAAGAGTGGGATTATTGCACGGGTAAACACCCCGACCGGCTCGGGCACTCAAGTGGGAAACCCGTCCTACGCTCAGACTAACGACCGCTATATCGTGTGTGATATGTTCCAGAATACTGCGGGCAAATACTCCAATTCCATTACAGCGATCGATCTCTATCTGCAGACCACGTCCACACTCCATGTCAACGGGGTTGTTTCCACCTCGAGCGGCCCTTTCCCTAATCTGGGATTTGCGAGATATTCGCCGGACGATAAAACGGTCATTTATCAGCGGTACAGTCAAACAACGGGTTACAACACTCTCTACAAACTTTCCCTGAAGGATGACAAGATGACCCCGTCCGGGACTGAAACATCATACCACCGCGGTTCTCTTCCGGTATGGTTCGTCCGGGGCAATATAACTTCTGTCGATGAGACGACTATCGCATCACCCGTTCCGTTCGCCCTCCGGCAGAATTACCCTAACCCGTTCAACCCCGGCACCTCCATCGCCTACACTCTCTATAAACCGGGAAAGGTGACCCTGACCGTGTTCAACCTTCTCGGCCAGGCGGTGGGAACCCTGGTCGACGGTTACAAGGCGGCAGGCGAATACCGGGTGAATTTCAATGGGCTCAGCCTGGCCTCCGGGATATACCTGTACCGGCTCCAGTACGGGAAATTCAGTGAAACCCGGCAGATGCTCATGGTGAAGTGACAGGTACGGGCGGATTACTGGGCAGGTTTACAAACCCGCCCTCCGCTCTTTTACATCACGTCCGCTGTTTGAACGGGATGAGATGCGGTGTTTCCGGGGGTGCCCTATGTGGATTTCGTGTATAATTTCTTAAATCTGAAAAAAAAAGAGAATAATTTTGACAGGATTAACAGGATTAACAAGATTAAAGAATTGTAAGAAATTGGGTGAAGATGATATATGACTCGACAAAAGTAAGATTACCATAATTTTTCTTGCGTTCTTTACCTCACCCCCTGTCCCCCTCTCCTAGTCAGGAGAGGGGGTAACTCATTATTTACCTTGTTATTACCCTCTCCTATTTAGGAGAGGGAGGCCAAAGGACGGGTGAGGTTTTGCTTCTGACTTCTGGATTCTTTTTTTTCTATACCACCTCCACCTCAATCACGCTTCCCTTTGTCATCGTGACCGGACTCTTCAACGTTACCACCGCTGCGCCGTCGGAGATTTTGACCGATGCGGGAACCGGCTTGCCGTCAAGTTTCACCGAGGCCTGTTTCATCGTCGGATTCCCCGGCCCAAGGGTGATTGTTCCCAACTCCATAGTTCCCTGCGCGAGCGCAATTTTTGCATTCAGGCTTCCGGCAGTCTTTTTCTGGCTGTATGTACCCCACCCGGCGCCGGCCGACCAGAACGAGCGGAAATCATCGGCGTTGGTTCGTGGAGCGAAAGTGATCGCCTTCTCCACCGCGCTGTACCGGAACCCGGTGAGCGCCAGAAGAACAGACCATGCAGACATGGCGCGGGCGTAGTGGTGGCCGCATTCCGGCTCGTTCCAGGGATTCCGACGCTCGCCGTCGAAGCGGACTCGTGTGCTTTCCACAACTTTGAGACCTTCTTTCATCAGGCCCTCGTAAATCATGAGAGCCGCGGCCATGTATTCCTCTCCGGTCCAGGCCTCGCTGAAATAGGGGAAAGGCACCTTCGGACGGCCTCCTTTCGGCCAGCTGCACATGAGCAGTCCGGCCTCATCGTTGATCACATAGGTGCGGAGAACGTTGAAGTGAGTATAGAAGTTTTCACGGAAGTTGTATTTGAACACCGATTCCATGGATTTTCGTACATTCTTCCGGTCGGCGATGTATCCCACCCCCACAATGTGCGCCATATACTGGCCGATCATCTGGTCGACAAGGCAGCCGGGGCCGACCTGGAAATCGGGGTTGTCCATGTCCTTCGAGCCCATGCCGACCAGGAGGCCTTTCGGAATTTTTTCCTTGTCTTTGGGCGGCTGCACCTTCTGGATGTAGAATTCCCCGTTGAAGAGGTTCTGATCAATCCACCGGCTCCCCTTCTCGAAGAGCGCGCGGCAGGTATCGGCGAACTCACGGTCATCCATGGCTTTCGCCATCTCCTCCGCACAGCGGAGCGCTCCCAGGTACCAGCCGGTCAGCATGGGATTGGGGCCGTAGAATTCCACATCGTAGGTGTTGTGCTGAACACCCTCCATCACGCCGTCACGGTCGCCGTCCCAGCCGCCTTCGATCCAGGAGAAAGCGAGCGCTTTTTTGGCGTTGGGCCACATGGTTTTGAGAAATTCTTTATCGCCGGACATCTGCCATTCGCGGTAACACTTCATGATCACGCCCATCTGGCCGTCGGTGGCCGCGCCGTAGGGCTTGGACTCGGTGCAGAGCATTTTCAGGGGGAGCGCTGTCCGGAATGAATTGAGCCCGCTTTCATTGGTGCTGTAAACCAGCTCCACCTCGCGCATGCTCCGGGCAAGCTGGGGAAAGAGAAACGCCGTGGTGGTCTCGTAATTCCACACATGGGTGCAGCTTCCGTGACAGCAGCCGCCCTTGTCGTTGACACCTTCGAAACCGAAGAAATGCCCGTCCCCTGTGCGGAAGCAGTTCTGGGTGCGCAGGGTGGAGATGTTGTTGAGCGCGGCTTCCTTCACCGCATGGGGAAGGGTGCTCTCGCAGAAGCTATTCACAAAAGCGGCCGTTTCCCGTTCCAGGCCGGGCAGCTCCGGCATCACCTTCTCTGTTACATCCCAGGCGTCTTTGTAGAGAGTGGCGTAGTAGTTCCCCACCGGGCCGTCCTTTCCCCCGGGCTGAAGCTGCCATCCGCAGCCCCGTGCGGTTCGGTTCGGGAAATGCCAGGCCAAAAGGAACGTCACCGTCCGTTTTCCTTTCGCCGGGACCGTCATGGATGAGGCCAGCGATCCGGTATAGGTCCGATCTCCATCCGCTTCATGATCGACCAGAACCCCATCCTCCGAGAAATCATCCCAGAATTCCAGGAGATCGTTACGCCAGCTTGACCGAGCCCAGTGACGGTTATAGCTGACCTTGTCCCCGTCGGTGACCAGTGCGATGGTGCCGTTCTGGGGAATAGCGCCTTCCTTGATTTCCGCGCTGTAGAAGAGTCCGGAGAACCCCTGTCCCCTGCGAAACTCGTTCGTGTATTTGGGCTTGAACCGCTCGGCGCCGTCGTTTCCGATGAAATTCTGGAGCGAGGCGGCAATGGAAGCCTCCACCGGTTCCGCTCCCGGATTTGCAAGGGTAAAGCTGAACACTGCTATCGGCAGTCCGGATTTTTCCGGGTCAAGGGGTATCAGAGGATTGAATGCCTCAAGAGTCACCGCAAGAGGCACTGACGGGTCGCTGAGCTCGATGCTTCCGAGAGGATATGCGGCGTGAAACACCGCACGCCGAAACCTTGGAATGCCGGAGGTTACGCCGGGTACGCCGCTCGAACCGGTGTAGGGGAAGGGAATGACCCCTTCCAAAAGACGGGTGTCCGGTTTTCCCTTTCCCTTTTTCGTCCACAGGGCGAAGAACCCGAATTCCGGCGCAAAACCTTTCGACGGGCGGTTCATGATCTCCCAGTCGCGGAGATTGCCTCTTCCTCCCAGCGATACAGTTCCGGTTCCGATGCCTCCGATGGGGAAGGCGATTTCTCTGAGCTTTTCTTTTTCATAGGTGGTAAGGACAGGCCACGGCATGGATTCCTCCCGGATCGCACATAGATGCCGAAATAAATTCGGCATGACATGGTTTACTGATAGATGCCGAAACGGTTTTATCGTTCCCGCGAAGCGGCAACAAGTTCGGCATGACAGTTGTCATCCTGAACTCGTTTCAGGATCTAATAGCGCAATCAACGCGCAATTGTTTATATCGTTATTGAGAATATAGGGATGAAGGAGAAATTTTCCACCGGAATTTTTTATCTCGGACACATGCTTCGGAGAAAAGTTCTGAGAGCGAAGAGATTTTTGGAGGTATCGCTGCCCAGGATGAGAGCAGGCAGTGAGGGTTTAAAAGAAGAGGGCATCTGCCCGGAAACCTGCTTAGAAGCGCCTGGTACCCAGAATTTGAGAATGCTGGCATCCGATAGAATCCCGGTGCCTTTGTCCAGGAATGTGTTGTCCTCAAATCTGATAATTCCCACCCCTTTTGACAGCGCCCAGTTTCTGGTATACTCACCCTGGCGGAGGGTAAGATTAACCACATTGAAAGTTCCTCTCTCGGTTGCAATGAACCCAGTGCCGCCCACCTTGACTGTTGTCGTGAGCGGAGTGGTTTCAGTGAAAGCCTCCGCGGGGGCGCCGCGAATGTAGTAGACCATCGTCGTTGAGGCCTGCACTTTAGATTCATACGTAGTTTCCGCAGTGATGTCGGTGATATTCTTGAGAAATATACTGGAAGGAACATAGCTGGTGTTTATTTGCATCTGTATGATGGGCAGTGCATAAGATTGTAATATAAAGAGCTGTTCCTGGGTCGCGGTAACGAAAATAGTGTATTCTTTTATTTCCAGATTGTCGGTGAGAATATACAAATAGTGTACAGTATCTGCTTCAAAATCAATTTCAATTCTTCGCACCGGATTGTTCTTGCTGTCATTTTCGATCTTCACTGTCATTTTGTTTAATATATAATTTACGTATTGTCCCTGTTCTTTTATGTAAAACTTAGGATTAAGGTATCGGTAACTCCATGTCGCCCCTATCGGAACAGGGAAATAGGTGTCGGTTTGATAATCGGCCACGGAAATTAATATCTCTGCTTTACCGGTTTTTCCGTTGCTGTCTGTTCCACTAAATGAAATTATGTGCTGGCCGATGGAAAGCTCCTTCACCGTAATATCTTTCCCCCGTCCCAGTTCACCGTCAATGCTCGAGATCCAGACCAGGCTGCTGTCGGGAAGCTCGCCGTCCTCAATGTCGTTTCCTTTTCCGTAGAAGCGGATGTTACGGGGAGCACTGAAAGACTTTGCGTCTTCCGGAGAAAGTATGGTAATCCGGGGGCTGCCGGAGGGAACGGTAATCAGCATATCTTTTTGGGTCACGGTATCAAAATATTCAACCGGATACCCTTCCCGTTTTACTACAAAACGGAAAGGCGCCTGCGGCATAGCCGGAAAAACTGCCTGTCCACTGGCATCGGCGATACGTTCCCAGGTCTGCGGATCGGTGGTTATCACTGCGCCTGGGCAGTTTTTACCACGGTCGTCTTTAATCGTGACCGCTGCTTCGGGCAGATACACCATGATGAGATTTTCGGTTACACCGTTAACGAGAAGAGTTTTCTTTGTATAGGGGGCGAAGGCCGTTTTTTGAATGGTGATTTTGTATTCACCCGGAGGAATATTTTCCAGCGCGGCGCTGCCGAGGGAATCGGTAAGCGCTGTTTTTGTGGCGGGTGTGGTACTGACCAGAAATCCTGTCAGCGGAGTCCCGGTTGCATCATTGATCATAACGGAAATCCGCGCATTCCCACGATTATCATTCCCGGTTGTGTTTTTACCGCAGCCGAAGAGAATGAAAACGAGCGCCGACAGGCATACAGCAGGTACTATCCTGTTTCTGATCACGTCAATTCACCTGATTATCATGAATTTTTTTGTGAGCGACAATGCGGACCCATGAAGCCGGTAAAAGTAAAGTCCGCTCGGCAGTTTGTTGGCCTTAAACCGCAGGATGTGAGAACCGGCATTCTGATACCCCTGATCCATCGCCAGAATCTTCTGGCCGATAAGATTGTATATCTCCAGCGTCACAACCCCGTTTTTTGACAGTATATAGGGTATAATCGTTTCGCTGTTGAATGGATTGGGAAAGTTTTGGTTGAGAGCGACCACGAACGGCAGGTCATTTTTTTCAGCAACGAGTGTCAGCTTCTGTATATAACGCGGCGACGCGCCACGGAAGATTTCCCCGGAATTTAAACCAAACTCTTTCGCTGTATTCTCGAATTCACCAGGGGTGACGTTTTCACGGACGATACTGAAACCACCTCCTTCACCTTCGCCGCTTCGCAGGAACTGTTCGATGATTCTCTGGGTCTCATAACGGGATAACGAGACTATCTTCTCTGCCTTCAGAGAATCGTCGGAGACGGAAACCATAATCTCCGGTTTGGTATCGAGACCAAAATTCATCAGGAACACCGCTTTCCCCTGTCCTGATGTTTCAAGCTGCAGTTTCGATTTCTGGAAAGCAAGCCCCACAAGGGGAAGCCCGCGCAGTTTGGGTATTTCATAGGACGAAGTAATTACACAATCGAAAAGCATATCTTCGCCGCTTTTTCGGATATTGAATATCTCCACCCCGGAATCAAACCTTGAATTATTGGACCGGGAACTGGGATTTGTATTATTACCGAACGCAGTATAGTTTACCCCGTCGAAGACATCGGTTGAATCTCCCAGGTTTCCGTTATACTTGAGAGTATACTGGACATCGTGCGCCCAGAAATCAAGGTTGTCTTTGCCCGTTTCCGGGTCGGGATATATCCCTTTCGGGTAGCCGTAATCCCAATAGAGACCGTCGGCGCACTCCAGATCGCTGAGTTTCACTTCTTCGGTCGAGTTGCTTTCACGCTCCTGGATGTGCCATATCAAGAGGCCGCTCTTGGGAAGCTGAGTGTCATAGAAAAAGCCGCCGTCTTTATTACGGTATTCGATCAGGAAATACTCATCGGGACCAATCCTTATGCGATATACCTTGCCATCGGGATTCCCCACATCTTTCAACCTTACATTTGACCGTGTACCGCCTATATCGACCAGATTGACATTACGGACGCCGATGCAGTTCATGAGCATGCGGTTGTATGCGCAGGGTCCGACGGGGAAGCCGGTGATTCCACCCCATCCCAAAGCGCCATGCCCCAGGAAACACCAGTAGCCGACTCCGGCGGAATCGTCCTCCGGACTTGGATAAACCTTGTCCATGAGATCTTCCGCCCCATAGGCATGGCCGATCTCGGCCACGATGGTGCCGAGCGCCTGGTATCTGTTCAGTGCAGTGCTAATACTCCCCGAATAAGAATCCACTTTGATGAAACCACCGTTGGCGCTCGGGTGGTGGGTGATAAAGGTATCTTTCAACATGAGGTTCATCACACCTGTGGCGTATTGCATGATGAAATCGTAAGGCCTGGTGCGGGGTACAAGTACGATATAATCCACGAAGCCGTCATCATCGCCGCTGTTCGGTTTCCCATCAAGGCCGTCATTGTCATACAGCGCAAGATTTACAGTGGGATCCTCATCCAGCATTCGTATGATATCCTGGCTATAGAGAATGCTGGTGCGATAGTAGGTGGTATCCTGAGGCATTTCGTACATTTTGGGGAGATATTCGCCGGTCACTGCATACTGGCCGAAGGAAACCTGCTTGAAGAAATCATTCACACTTCCCGACTGTCCGTTAAAGAGGTCCTTCGCCCAGGGAGGCGCCAATGTATCGCCCGGAGTTTCCCCCTTGAATTTGGTGAACACCACGAGCGCATGAAGGGGATTTATCTTTCTCGGCCAGGACTCCAGGGCGGTTTTATGCACCGAACCTATGGGGAATATTTCATTTTCCGGTTTCGCTGAATAATCCCCGGTCAGGGGTGAAACCGCCATGAGGAGAAACAGGCAAAATATCCCCATCATCAATACTGTTGTTCCGAATCTTGATTTCCGGGTCATTTTTTTCACCCGCCTGAATTAAAAAAGGAGAAAGTGACGATATATTTATTGCGTTTCATTTCAAGATAGATGCCGAAACGGTTGCTAAAAGATGCGCTGCGCTTTCATCGTTCCCGCGAAGCGGCAACAAGTTCGGCATGACACGTGTCATCCTGAACTCGTTTCAGGATCTAAACACTCAAAACATGCGTTATTTATGTCATAATGTATAATTTTAAGGCTCTTCTCCAAAAGAGTTGGTAAATTTAGCAGTGCAAAATGAGATAACTCTATGAGATGCAGCCCCCTAAATCCCCCAAAGGGGGACTTTGCATCGTTATGGATAAAAAAAGTTTTGTTACGTAAATAATCAAAGCAGACCTCAATCTGTCAAGCTTCAGCCAAAGGCTGACTTGCTTGGGCTTGACAGCAACTAACAACATATTTCAATTAAGGGTTGGATTGAGATCATTCCCTCAATGCAACCCCTATAAGTTAATTTCTTTACCAACTCTTTTGGAGAAGAACCAATTTTAAAAAGTACAATCGGGAAAATTTTACTAAAGTAAAATTAAATGATAATTTGACGATTGTCAAGTACAATTATGAGTATTCATGATTCGACAAAACTCAAGGAACATTTCAGGCTTTTCTTTCAACATTAAACCGGAAAATCCAGGGGACAAAGTACTCTCGTGACATGAGCACCGGAAAACCGTCGATTGTATAATCAAGCCCTTCGACAAAAAAGATATGGGAAGAAGGATCGATCTCCAGTTTTTCCGCCACACTGTGAACATTATGGAGGGGCATGAGAATAGATCGTGATTCGGCAAAGCGGATATCACAGCGTGTTTTCAGGTGGTCTATGAGGGAAAAATTCTCTTCGCCATCCCGGGAGGGATACTGTTTCATGGCCCAGACTGGCGTCATATCGATGGTATATGCGACAGGCTGGCTGTTTGCTGTGCGGATTCTCTCCATACGGACGACATTCGATCCGGGCTCGATTTTGAACCGGTCCACATCGTCCGGAAATACCAGTTCCGTTGTCACCTTCATTGAGCGGGTCCCCGGAATAAACCCCAGAGATTCGATCAGTTCGGTGATACTCCTGGGTATGGAAAGTTCAAGTGAAATGGAAGGAGTGTGAGTCTTTACAAATGTACCGACCCCATGTATCCGGTAGAGGATGTTTTCGCTTTCCAGCTGCTTCAGCGCCTCACGGAGCGTCGCCCGTGAAACCCCGAGGTTTTTTGCCAGAAGGGGCTCTGCGGGAAGCCGGTCGCCGTCGCTGTAATCGTCCGAAAGGATAATTTTTCTGAGGCGGTCAGTGGTGGTTGCATGGAGGGGTTTGTGCATGGCCATCTCCTAAAAATATCCAAAGTCCAATTCAAAGTACAAAAAAGTCCAAAGCTGAAGGCTTAAAGGTCAAAGTTCAACGATCAGTGAAAGAAAATATATCGGGAAACGGAATGGCTGTCAAGCTAGAGGGTGTTTTTTTATAACATGCCGAAGAGATATTTTGTTCGGTAAAAAATGCTTTAGTGTTATATATATGATGATCCAGTAAAAAGTTTTAAAAAGCTCTCTGAATTGACGAAAACCTCACCCGGCCTTCGGCCACCCTCTCTATCCACCCCACAGGTGCTTCGCACCAGTGGGGACCCCGGAGTCAGGAGAGGGAAAAAACATAGCCCGCAATGAGTTACCCCCTCTCCTGACTAGGAGAGGGGGACGGGGGGTGAGGTTTAAAAACACGAGGTTATGCAGCTTCTTCATGAAAAATGGAGCCAAATTTCTGAACCATTATTTATATGTCTACCACCACAGTCGCTTTCCATGCTCCATCTGTCTTTACCACCCTGAAGCGGTGCAGGGTGACCGCTTTCACATCCACCAAGAGATGATGTTTCTCAGGATTTATTTTTTCACCGGAAAGAATTGCTTCGAGCTTGTAATGCTCTGCTCCTGTGGCAACATTTATTTTCTTTACCCGCAGTAAAAGCTGCTCGGCGTCTTTATAGTACACCAGCTCTTCCAAAAGGCCGAAAAGCAGCATCTCCAAACTCTCCTCATCGAGGCTTACTTCCAGAGACCGTTTTGAGCGGATAGATTCGAGGTTTTCCACCATCACATTCATGAGCGCGTCGGCGCAGGCGGTAAACAAATCCTCCAGCGTTTCCCCGGTCGCCTCGAACGCAGCATCGGCGGCAGCAATGTCTTCCAGGTAGCGGTAGGGCATGGATTATCCTTTTACATTTCCGATCGGTATGAATCTCACCACCCGTTTGGAAAGACCTGCGAGCTCGGTGGTTTCAACCACATCGTCAATGTTCTTGTACGCTATGCCAGCCTCTTCGGCAAGACCCGACCAGGAGGCGGTGCGGACATATATTCCCCGCGCTTCCAAATCCGTCTGGAGCTGTCTGCCGTTCACCATCCTTTTGGCCTGGTGACGGCTCATCGTTCTCCCGCTGCCGTGGGCGGTGGAAAAGAAAGCCTGTTCGCCGGTCTTCACACCTGCCAGAAGGTAAGATCCCGTTTCCATGCTCCCGCCGATGATAACCGGCTGCCCGGCCTGCCTGTACCTCTCCGGCACACCCTTCATTCCCGGGCCGAACGCCCGGGTCGCCCCTTTACGGTGTACCAGAAGCTCACGTTTCACCCCGTCGACTTCGTGCTCCTCAAGCATTGCGGTGTTATGGGCGATGTCGTAGACCTGGCGCATGCCGAGTTCGGCGGGATCCTTGCGGAAAATATCCGAGAATACCTCGCGCACCCGGTGTAGGATAACCTGACGGTTGATATAGGACATATTTATGGCGCATTTCATGGCGGCGAAATAATCCTGGCCCTCCCGTGAACGGAAAGGAGCGCAGGCCAGTTCTCTGTCCGGTGTAGTGATCCCGTATTTTTTCTCCATGACTCCGAGGAAGGCATGGAGATAATCGGTGGCAACCTGATGGCCGAATCCCCTGCTTCCGCAGTGAATCATTACGGCAACCTGATTGGGAATGGTTATGCCGTACGCCTCGGCAAGTGATGTATCGAATATATTCTCCGGTCTTGCCACCTGCACTTCAAGGTAGTGGTTACCTGAGCCGAGAGTGCCGATCTGGTCGTGCCCGCGGTCGACCGATTTGTCGCTCACTTTCGAGGCATCGGCGCCGTTCATGCAGCCGCCCTCTTCGGTGGTTTCCAGATCGTCCGTGGTTGCATATCCTGCTTTGAGGCACCAGGTACATCCCTTTTCCACCGCCGCACGGAATTCATCTCTGGTGAGCCTGACGAATCCTTTCGCGCCCACACCTGCGGGAATGCGCGCGAAGAGCCTGTCCACAAGCTCGCGGAGACGAGGTTTCACCTCGTCATAGGTAAGATTTGTTCGCACCAGGCGCATGCCGCAATTGATATCGAAACCGATGCCGCCTGGCGAAATCACCCCTGTTTCCGGGTCCATCGCCGCCATCCCGCCGATGGGGAAACCATACCCCCAGTGGCCGTCCGGCATGCAAAAGGCATAGTTCACTATTCCCGGCAGTGTGGCCACATTGGACACCTGTTCGAAAACCCCATCGTCCATGGCATCAAGCAGCTTTTCAGTGGCGTAGATGCGCGCCGGGACACGCATGCCGGTTTTGTAAGCGGGAGGGATTTCCCAGATGGTGTCGGTGATTTTTTTTATGATAGTTGGCGGCGCCATGATATACCTCACTTTTTACTTTCTTGAAAACCATGCTTCTTCGATGCTATATTACAGTATCTAATCTGACCTATTCATTAATTTAAGGATAAGATCCCCCCGCCGCTATGCGGCGACCCCCTTATCGAAGGGGGTAAAAAAAGAGATTTTGATAGATAAACAATGCTTGCGATGAATTCTCCCCTTAATAAGGGGAGATGCCGACAGGCAGAGGGGATCTGTCGCTCAATGTATCGAGACAAATATTTTTTATGAATTATCCGGGCTAACCAGAAAAAGGACTGAACTATTTCATGATACCATTTCTCTTCGAAGCCGTTCTCATCTCCCTCTCCGGGGTCATGTCACCCGGGCCGATCACCGCGGTCATAGTCGGCAAAGGGGCGCGCTCCCCTTATGCCGGGGCGATGGTTGCGGTAGGCCACGGCGTGGTGGAATTTCCCCTCATGGCCGGCATCTTTCTCGGGATGGGATACCTGCTCAGTATGACCGCAGTAAAAGCGGCCATTTTTTCACTGGGCGGCGCATTCCTCCTATACATGGGCATCGGCATGCTGCGGAGCATCGGCGGCGCCCAGGAAGAACCAAAATCCGACGGAAGCACTCCGCTCATCGCCGGAATTCTCCTCAGCCTCTGGAATCCCTATTTCCTTATATGGTGGGCTACTGTGGGCGCGAGCCTGATCGCCAAGGCGGTAACCTTCGGCGTCATGGGATTTGTCATTTTCGCGGTTGTCCACTGGCTCTGCGATCTGATCTGGTTTTCCTTTCTCTCCGCCGTTTCTTTCAAAGGCGGCCATGTGTTCGGACGGATGTTCCAGAAAGTCGTCTTCGGGATCTGCGGCGTTTTCCTTATTTTTTTCAGCGGGTTATTTCTTCTCGATGCGGTGCGGGTTATCATCGGATAGAACGGCGTTTACCCCGGCATTTCCCCAAAAAATTCATTCCTTGTGTTCGGTCGTGTTGAAGGTGTAGGAGGTGACAATTCCTTTGTCATCGAATCGCAAAACTAGGTCCTGCGTGCTCGTTTCACTAAAAAGCCTGTAGCGATACTTGCCGTACGTCCATGTCCGCCTGCCGTCTTCGATTCCCACACGCCAGGGAGACCCGAACATTGCGCGAATTTCATTCTGCGTGGTTTTCCCTAACTGTATGTTCGGGACTTGTAGAACATTAAAGTCATGCCCCACGGTTGCACATCCCGCGCAGAAAAACATAAACACTAGCGCTATACCCAGGAGTATCGGGGCAAACGGAACGGGGCGACTTTGAAAAGATGATGAATGGTGACGGGAAATGGTGGTATTCATGAGGGTTTCCTTTGTAACTTGAATATAGTTACACCCAGTTTATTGTTGGTCGTTTGCATGCGTTTGTTGAGCGAGAATAAGTATTCAGAAAAAGGAGACAGCATCAACTTCCATCACCTATAAGCCCTCTTACTGCCTTGTCGATTAGTTCGTGACCTTCTGAAGCCGCGACAGTTTCTATTATCCGCAACACACGTAATCCCGCACTCTTCACCCAAGTGCGTTTAGGAATGTTGGTTATTTGTTCCTTAAGTTTTTGAACCTCGGACTGAAGCTTATAAACTTGGAGCTGCGAAACTTTTTGTTCCTTCTGCAATTGCTCAAACTGTTTTACCAGATTATCTAGGCGCCGCTCCCATACCACAGCTTCGGCTTTGTTAAATGGCTGATCAGGGTCAGGCAGAGTTTCTGCTTGTTCATTAATACGATCACGTAGTATACCGAAATTGTCACGATTTTCGGCGGATGACAGAGAAAGTTCCTCAAGAATGTGTTCAATCCATGTATTTATCCGATCGAGTGCTTTTTCAAATGTATCATAGGATTTTGCCTCATCACTATAGAAGGTATCTCCAGGTTTTTCACTTACTGTCCATTTCGAATTAAAAATATCTTGTCTTATTTGGAAATTGAACTGATCGTTATCGTTGAAATTTATAGATAGAATTAAATCACCTTCGTTGAAGTGGCAATTGAAACCATCCCGTGTAAAAATCGATTCGTCTAGTATATCCAAAATCGATTTTTTGGTCTGTTCACGTAAAATGTAATACATAGTTTAAAATCTCCTCTTAAAAAGTAATTCTCAATACTCATCTCCCACCGTCTCTTGCATTCACACGTTTAGATTTTTTTGACATCGGTAATTTCTGCAAAAAAAATATCTAATGTTACCTGTCGATTATGCTGATTGACATGATCAATAAACAATCTGAAAAACCTGAAAGAGTCTTTACTAACGCAGAAATTATAAACAGAATACGGTACCTCATCGTCAAATTTTTTTTGTGGGACGAGGAACTGATTAACTCCAGTTTCTTTACAATATTTTCCACCATATACTATGCCGCCTCCAGTAGAGACATAGATTATAGCACCAAGTAAATCCTTTGCGACTTTATTTGACAAAAATTCAAAATCGGTTTTCACGATTTCGGTGATAGATATCCTTACTGTAGTTGCACCCCAAATGAATTCTTGATAATCACCTTCTGAAATTTTGGTTTTATAATCAAAACCACCTTTGTTGTCGATCTTAATAGGGTTTGTGGTTTGTATTATCCCATCTTCTTTTAGATGGTTCGTGGATATTAAAACTGTTGAATCATTACCTGTTTGAACATTTGTGGAGGCATGTCCAGCGGTAATACTTTGAGGGGGAAAATGGGCGGAGTTAAGTCTCCGATTTTTTGTCCACCGGCCCAAAAAAAGTCGAAGCATACCTACAAGTATTGCAACTCCTACACCACTGAATATCCATTGTGCATTGTCGATTATAAACTGTTTCATTTCTACCTCAAACTAACTTTGCATTCCAATTTCTTTTAAAATCTTTAGTACAGGAGCTTAGGCTGTAAAAATATAAAGAGTTTTTCACATTTCTAATTTCGCTAACTCTTTGTTTGAAAAGGCTTAATACTGTCATAAATCTTTCAAAGAGTTGATTATTATATTGTACTTAAGTGTTGTATTACGCTCACCAATTGCCTCAGTCAAGCTAAATCTTTTTCCCCACCAATATCAAACTAAATATAACGATATTCAATCTTTTTCAAGTACCATTTTTTTATATCTCCTTATAGATACCTTTAGCTCTCTTCTCTTCCGCCTTTTCTGAAATATGGGTATCTAAAGAGAAGGAGAGGCCCGCTTTTTGGATCAAGTCTTTGAGATAGTCTAGATGAGGGCATGCCGGTCCATGGAAGTTGTCCTTGGTTATACAACTCGCCAGTTTAACTAATATTTCATCAGCCTCGATATTGTCGTATTGCTTTGCTTTCTTTTTCAGTACGATCAGTTTCCGGTGGAGAGCTCTGCCACAGCAGCCGCCGCAGGTGAATGACAGCTTCCTTACATCATCGGCAAGATCCAGCCCCTTGAATCCTCCGGTCCGATTCACATACGACCTGTCGCAGAAATATCCGGGACATCGCTGGTGAACAAGATGGCACTGGACAATGGCTATCAATTTCGTCATAGGTTACTCCTAATTCCAATTGTATTTCAAATTATTGTAAACCTCACCCGCCCTTCGGGCACCCTCTCCTAATTAGGAGAGGGCCGGGGTGAGGTAAAAAACTGGAAATCATCCCATCATTTACGCATATTGGAATAAGAAGAGATGAGTTGTAAGGTTTAAGGGCTGATAGTCTGTTCTGTATTTATTACCTTTAACTTTAAAATTTTTTCTAACGGATCAAAATCCCTGTCATCATGCAGCAGATGCATCCGGTAATGAATACAAAATGTTCCGATTATAACATCGATGGTTTTTCTGACAGTAACGCCTTTTTCCCTTAAAAGCCTGTAGTTCATTGCACTTTCTATGGCTAATTCCTTTCCGGTCATAGTCATAAAAGGAAAGCGCAAGAGCAGATCTTTGGCGGTTTTAGAATCCTTTTCTTTTTGAAATCCCTGAAGGACTTCTGTCATAATAAGATCGCCCATTATGATGGGCATAGTTCCAAGCGCTGAATCCAGCCAATCGGTTTTTGTTGTTTTTTTTCCATTGAAATATTCTATCCAGACAGAAGAGTCTACAATAATCATTTGTCTGTCCGCATCCTATCCAGATCTTCGTTCCAGGTGAGTTTACCACGGTAGTTTCTTAATTCTGCCTGGTTTTTGAGATGAATCAACAGCCTCAATCCTTCCTCTATGGCCGCCTTCTTTGTTTTAAAGCCTGCGGCTTTTAGGGCTGATGCCATCAGATCATCGTCAATGACGACATTCGTTCTCATTTATAGCCTCCCATGTGTATTATGTGGGTATAATATACACATTCACGAAGACATTTAAAAGGGCCAATACGATAGATC
>JAUYCD010000135.1 GCA_030692375.1 Candidatus Latescibacter sp.
GCCTTCGGCATCCCCCCTTATTAAGGGGGGAATTTAGGGAGAGGGTTCTGTCAAATCCTAATAAATGTTTACATAAGTAATAGGAACAATTTTCTTTTTACTCCCCCCCTTAATAAGGGGGGAGGGGGGATTAACCCTTGAGATAATCACCTTAGCCTACTTAACGACATAACCATAAAGAAATATTCACTAACCCCCTAAGCAACAAAGGAATACAGCATGCCGCACGATATAAAAACCGAACAGATTCCCATCATTCGTGAGGATGAAATTCATTCTCTTATCCAAAAAACGGAAAAACCTCCTCAAGCCCGGGTAAAAAGCATCCTCGCGAAGGCGCTCGAACTGAAAGGTCTCGATCTGGAGGAATCCTCATGTCTTCTCAATATAAGGGATGAAAATCTTCTGGAGGAGCTGTTTCAAACGGCTCTTCAGGTCAAGGAGCAGATTTATGGAAACCGGCTGGTTCTGTTCGCACCGCTGTATGTTTCCAACTATTGCTCCAACAATTGTCTTTACTGCGGTTTCCGTAAAGATAACCGTGAAATGAAGCGAAAAATTCTGACCATCGAGGAGATAAAAGAAGAGGTGAAGATTATTCTCGGCCAGGGTCACAAGAGAATTCTGATGTTAATGGGTGAGCACCCCGGCCGGTGCGCCTTCGATTATTTCCTTGAGGCTGTTCGGGCGGTATACAGTGTACAGAGCGGCCAAAGCTCTATTCGCAGGATCAATGTGGAAATTGCGCCGTTGACTCTTGATGAATTCAAAGAGTTAAAGCAGGTCAAGATAGGCACATACACGGTTTTCCAGGAAACATATCATTATGAAACCTACAAAAAAATGCATCCGACCGGCATAAAAGCCGATTACTGGTGGCGCCTGACAGCGATGGACCGCGCCCAGCAGTCCGGGATCGATGATGTAGGCATCGGGGCGCTTTTCGGGCTATACGATTACCGCTTCGAGGTGCTTGCCATGTTCCAGCACGCCGCTTACCTGGACAAAACCTATGGCACAGGGCCGCACACGATATCCATTCCCCGCCTTGAACCGGCGCAAAATGCCCCCGTTGCTCTTAATCCGCCCTATCCCGTTTCCGATATGGATTTTAAAAAACTTGTGGCGGTGATCAGAGTATCCGTGCCTTATACCGGCATGATCCTTTCCACCCGTGAATCGGCGGAGTTGCGGCAGGAGCTGCTGAATCTCGGAGTATCCCAGATCAGCGCCGGTTCTCGGACGAATCCCGGCGGATACCGTGAAGGGATGACCAACCCGGAAGATGAGGAGCAATTCACGGTCAACGATACCAGGAGCACCGGAGAGGTTATCAAGGATGTAATTCGCCAGGGATTTGTTCCGTCGTTCTGCACCGGATGTTATCGCATGGGGAGAACCGGAATGGATTTCATGGATCTGGCCAAACCGGGACTTATAAAGAGTTTTTGCCTTCCGAACGCTCTTTTGACTTTAAAAGAATACCTTATCGACTACGGGGACGATGAAACCCGCTCGCTCGGTGATGCGCTCATAGAAAGAGAGCTTCCGGATATCCCGACACAGACCACTCTGACTGAAACGAAAGCACGTCTCCAAAGGATAGAAAACGGTGAAAGAGATATCTACTTTTAAAACTCCTCATGCTCGGGAGGAGGCGGATGTTATGGAAATCCTCGAACGGGATTGGTTTTCTGAACAGGATATCCTTGACCTCCTGAATCTCCGGCGGCAGGAAAATATTCAACACCTGTTCGATAAATCCCTGGCGCTGACTCGTGAACTCATAGGAAACAAGGTATTCTTCCGAGGCATTATCGAGTTCAGCAACCGCTGCGAAAAGAATTGCTTCTATTGCGGAATCAGGCGGGAAAACACAACAATAAGCCGGTATCTGCTCACAGGGGAAGAAATTCTTGCAGGGGCGCTTTGGGCCGAAGAGAACCGCTATGGTTCCCTGGTTCTGCAGTCCGGTGAATGCACTTCTCCCGAATTCGTACTTTTTTTGGAGGAGGTGATACGGCGAATTAAAAAAACGACATCTCTGGGGATAACCCTGTCTGTCGGAGAACAATCGCGGGAAACATATCAACGCTTTTTCGACGCCGGAGCGCACCGCTATCTTTTAAGGATCGAAACATCCAATCCGGAACTTTACAGGCGGATTCATCCACGGGATCATTCGTTTGAAAAAAGGCTGGAATGCCTCCGTACTCTGAAAGAAATCGGCATGCAGGTCGGCACCGGGGTCATGATCGGGCTTCCTTTCCAGACAGTTCCGGATCTTGCGAAGGACATTCTCTTTTTTCAAAGAGAAGATATCGACATGATCGGTATGGGACCCTATATCATTCATACCCGGACTCCTCTGGCGACTCATGAAACCATCGAGTCATGGAATGCGGGAAAAAAAGGGATTCTTGATCAGACGCTGAAAATGATTGCGGTTGCCCGCCTAGTGCTCCGCGATGTCAATATCGCCTCAACCACCGCCCTTCAGGCCATTCACCCCCGTGGCCGGGAAATGGGGCTGAAGGCCGGCGCCAATGTAATCATGCCCATCATAACCCCTGGACGGTATCGCGAGTCCTATCTTCTCTATGAGGGGAAACCCTGTATCGACGATTCCGCCGAGGTATGCCGTGATTGTCTCAGCGAGAGAATTCATTCGACGGGCCGTGAGATAGCATGGGATGAATGGGGAGATCCCCTCCATTTTCAATCGAGACAAAGGTGAAAATATGGAAAAAAATATAACGAACCGGAATGTGTTTTTCGGAACGGGCGAATTGGTTACCCGTGATAACATCTGTATCTGCGGGCGAATGAACGCCGGGAAATCCACCCTTATGAACCTTATAACCGGCCAGGAAACGTCCATTGTGGACAGTACTCCAGGCACCACGGCGGATGTTAAAACCACTGTTATGGAAATCCACGATTTCGGTCCTGTAAAATTGTTCGATACCGCCGGGCTGGATGAGACTACGGTGCTCGGCCAAAAGAAGCAGGAAAAATCCATAATTGCGCTCAAAGAGTCAGATCTGGTGATCCTGGTTGTGGATCCCACGCAGACAGTATTGCCGGGAAACATGCTTATCGAAAAACGTATTCTCCGGCTGGCAAAAGAATACGGGAAACAGGCATTTGTCCTTTTCAACATGCATTATGACAGCGGCATGGAGGAGAACGATCTCCGGCCGCTCGTTTCGGAACTCTTCCTGCGTGATAAGTATCCCTGTCTCAGCGCAGTTCTTATCGAAGCATCCTCAAAGCAGCGCATTCTCGATTTCATCAAGGAACACTACCGTCGGAGCGAAAAGAAGGTGGATCTTCTTCCTTTTCTTGGAACGAGCGGATTTGTGGCGCTGAATATACCCGTGGATGAGGAGACGCCGGAGGGACGGCTTCTGCGGCCTCAGAATGTGGTGCTCGATTATATCTTGCGGCATTATCTTCCTTTTGCCGGGTATCGGATGAATCTCACCAACGGAAGAAGCTCGAATACCACTCTGCATGAGGCGGAAAAGGAAAATTACCGGCGGTTTCTCCATGAGCTGCAAGGAGAGGAGGTCGGTCTGCAACTGATTATAACCGATTCGCAGGCCATCGACTTGATCGATCTCTGGACTCCGGAGGATATTCCGGTCACCACGTTTTCGATCATCATGGCGCATCACCAGAGCCGTGGCAGCCTGCGCACCCTGGCGCAGGGTCTATCAGTGATGAAAACCCTCGAAAGCGGGGACAGGGTGCTTATCGCCGAGCTCTGTAATCACGACCGGAAAGCGGAGGATATCGGCACGAAGCAGATACCGCGGCTTCTTAACAAGCTGTACGGCAATATTTATGTGGATTTCGCTGAAGGACGGGTATTTCCTTCTGAGAGTGAACTGGACGCCTACAAACTTATCATCCAATGCGGAGGCTGCATGGTGGATCAGCAGAAATACAGCACACGCATAGAGGATGCCCGCCGCCTGGGAATCCCGATCACAAACTACGGGCTTATCCTCTCCTGGCTGAACAATCCGAAAACTCTGGAGCGGGTGCTCAAACCCTGGGGTATCGGCGTGAACTGAGAAAGATATTTTATACAAGGAACGCGTTTTCCTCCAGAAAAATCTTCTCATCGTCCTCGCTGAAAAAAACAAAAACTACCTTTTGGATGGTATGCTCATTTTCCAGAAAATCCTTGACAGTCGCCGAGGCAATGGCTGCAGCCAGTTTCCTGGGGAAATGGAAAACGCCGGTGGAAATTGCCGGGAAAGCTACCGTGCGGCAGCCGTGTTCCACAGCCTCCCGGAGTGAATTCCAATAGCAGTCGGCCAGATATTTTTCTTCCCCGTGGGTTCCTCCGAACCAGACCGGACCGACGGTATGAATCACATACCTGGACGCTAGCCTGCCCGCCGTGGTGGTCACTGCCTGGCCGACAGGGAGACCGTCGGGGTACTTTTCCTTGCGCAGCGCCCTGCACTCGGCGAGGATTTCCGGTCCCCCGGCGCGATGGATGGCGCCGTCCACTCCTCCGCCACCCATAAGGCTTGAATTGGCGGCATTCACGATGCCATCCACTTTTTCCCCGGTAATATCTCCGGTTTTTACGAGAACCCTTCCATTGAGATATTCAGTCATGACTTCCTCCCGGCAAAAAGCGGCCGTGGAAAATTGAGCGGCGCGGCCGCTCAGAGAAATCGTTTGCTCCTGTGAAAATTTGCTGATATATTAATAACTTAAACGGATTTTTCCTGAAAATACAAGGGTTTTTCTTACATGTACGCTTCGTATGGGTTTGGCTATAGTATACCGAAAGCAGTGAAGTATCTGCTTATCGCCAATATCGCCGTGTTTGTCGCTACCTCCGTGCTGCCTGTGGTGTTCGGGATTCGCTTCTCCTTCAATTATCTCTTCGGACTGGTGCCATACTATATTACCCACTATTTCATGATCTGGCAATTTTTCACGTATATGTATCTGCATTCCAATCTCATGCACATAGGATTCAACCTTTTTGCTCTCTGGATGTTCGGCACCGAGCTTGAACATAACTGGGGTTCCCGCGACTTTTTCAAATTCTATACGGTCTGCGGAATCGGCGGCGGTGTTCTGGTCTGGCTTGCTTCATTCGTAAATCTGACAGACCCGGTTGTCACGACCATCGGCGCTTCCGGGGCGATTTTCGGGCTTCTGGTGGCCTATGGTCTCATGTGGCCGGACCGTATAATTTTGCTTTTTGGGATTATACCCATGAAAGCCCTGCATTTTGTAATTGTTTTCGCAGCCATCAATCTTTATTACGGAATGACCGGGGCCGGAAATATCGCCTGGTTTGCCCATCTGGGCGGCGGTGTTACCGGTTTTATCTATCTCAAGTACGGCTGGCGGATCATGGTGCACATGGAAAGCATGCTCCGCAGATTGAAGCGTCGAAAATTCACTGTGATACAGGGGGGGAAGAATAAATCCGATTCTCAGGATAGACAGTACACGGATTTGGATGACGAAGTCAACCGCATTCTCGATAAAATATCCGCAAGCGGGATGGAGAGCCTGGACGACCGTGAACGACGTATTCTGAAACGCGCCTCCAAACGCCGGGAGAAGCAGTAAGACCTTCCGATTCATTACTCTTCGTCTTTTCTGTTTCATTACATGATGACATAAATAATTGCGTTTCTTTTCAAAATAGATGCCGAAACGGTTGCTAAAAGATGCGCTGCGCTTTCATCGTTCCCGCGAAGCGGCAACAAGTTCGGCATGACACGTGTCATCCTGAACTCGTTTCAGTATCTAAACACTGATGATCCGGTAAAAAGTAATTTTTACA
>JAUYCD010000136.1 GCA_030692375.1 Candidatus Latescibacter sp.
AGAACAAACGGCATCCCGACGTTTTTCCCAAACAGCCTTTCCCCCGATTTCCACAGGAATTCAGAAAGGAATCCGACGGGGCATATCCAACTGCAGAACGCCTTTTTGAAAAGGACAGCGATGACTAGTATGGCGACAAAAATGACGAGACCGGCGGGATGAATGTCATTGATCTCGCCGGTGAGTACAGTGTACTTGAGGCTCATCAGGCTGCTGATCGGCAGAAATGCCTCGACAGAAGGAGGGCGTCCGAAATACGGTGTTTCACCGTAGGTCTCATAGTACCGTACGAAACCGTAAAACCGGTACCCCACAATCAAGACCAGGATCGTGAAAAACAACTGGATGCAGTTTCGCGTGAGCTGATACTTTTTCTTCTGCAACGTGAGCTTCCTATAACGCTTCCACCCGTGCAACTTCAGGTACCTTCTCTTTGAGAATCCGCTCCACACCCATCTGCAGTGTCATCTGTGAACTCGGACACCCGTGGCAGGCGCCGGTGAGTTTCACGGTGACGACATTATCATCGCTGAGCCCCACAAACTCTACATCTCCGCCGTCAGCCCGCAGATATGGCCGTACCAACTCCAGCGCTTTCTCGACCCGCGCTTCGAGCGGTAATATCTTTCCCTCTTTGACCCGCGTAATGTCCACCTTCCAATCAACCGGTCCTCTTTCACAATACACCCATTCAAATTCACCCTCGTACTCGGCGCAGAACTGGTAATATAAGGGTTTCGGGTCATGGTCATTGATGATGCTCAGTGTCTTGCCTACTTCCAGACTTTCGAAGGCTGAAAATATCTTACCATGACGCGCGGCCGGGACAATATCCCGCAGATCAAGTGTCACATTATCGGTTGTCGTACTCATTGCCATATCCTCCAGTTTAGTTTGCCCATATTCTCGATTACACTTCACGATGCATGTTGCGGTATCCTCGATCGCGTATACAGGGCAACTTATCGGCATCCATTCTTTTAAATCAGCGGCAAGAGAATCTTCACTTCCATCAATAATAAAGGCGATATGCCTTCTTTTTTCCCGTTTCTGTCCTGAATAATCTTTCAATGGTATTTTGCAGTTTCTCTTTTTCTAAACCCGGAAACTCGTCGGGAATATTAACCAGCCAGTCGGCATCCCAGATGATTCTGAATTCCGGGGTATCGATTCCTCTTACGCTGTGATGATTCCCGATGATGGTGCAGACACGATCTATAACAGACCTGTCGATCCCGAGATTCGCCATTATTTTCTTGGCGATAGGGGGTCCTTCAATCTCCTGGTAATGCCCGGCGGCCGAACCGTACTTGCGTTCCGCGTCATGAATGCCTATGTCATGAAGCAGGGCGGCGGCATAAACGACATCCTTATCACCGCTTTCTTTTTCCAGGAGTTCCTGTGCATACCTGAAAACCGAAAGTGCATGGTCGATCCGTTTCCGGTCGTCGCCGAATTCGTTCTTGACTGCCTCAATAATGCCCTGAATGGTAGGAGGGGAATCTGTTCTGCTTTCATGTGTTCCGCTGCTGTGAGTCACAGAAGTTGTTCTCCGGTGGAAATATCGGCTTCATTTTTTCTGTTCGGTGAATTCCCGCCAGTATTTTATTGCCCGATCCGCGAGCGATGGATTTTTCTCGTGCAACAGGCCCAACGATCTCACATCGATGAGATTTCCCGGATCGGTGTTCTCAAGAAAAAGCTTCATGAGAATGTCTTTCACCTTATCGTCTTGGGGTAAAATCATAGCCATGAGACGCTCGATGTCCTCTTGTCTCCGATGTTCCAGATCACGCTTCTCGGTCACCTGGGTATAGAGTATTGGTCCAAGGCATTCTTCCGCATGTTTGCACCATTCCGCGCATGAGAAGTTTGCTTTGGGATTCAGAACCTCACGGTGGCATTGGGGGCAGCTCCGCTTAAGATCGATTTTGAAAAATTCTATCAAATAACCACAGTGAGGGCACGGTTTTTCGTGAACATCCTCGGGACGCCAGAACATGGTGCTCTGACCAGGACATTGCTCATTTCCAATTGCCATGAAATGACACCTCCTGTTCTTTCAGGCGCAAAATTATACAGTCGCCCATTCTTCTTGAAGTATTTCACCCTGGAGACTCACCACGATATATTTGATCGGTACTTTCCGATGTGACAGTTTCGCCGCTTCCCGTGCCAGATTCAACAGCCCCATACAGCAGGGAACCTGCATGATGAGAACGGTGAGGGTATTGATTTTTGCATCATCGATCAAGGATTTGATTTTATCGATGTATATGTCCTGCCCCTCATCAAGTTTGGGGCAGGCAATGGCAAGGGATTTACCCTTGAGGAAATCCTGGTGGAAATTCCCCAGAGCATACGCCACACAGTCTGCGGACAGCAGAACATCGGTCCCCTGATAGTATGGTGCGAGCGGCGATACGAGATGGAGCTGAATCGGCCATTGCCGTAACTGGGACTGTACCTTCGCCGCCTGTGTTTTTTCTTCTTCGCCGGTTGCTCTCATATCCAGCATCCGTGATCCCGGGCATCCTTCAAATTCTGTCATAATAAAACCTCCTTGTTTTGAAACTGTTTTTCAAGTGAACATATAAAATCCATAGAGTGCCGTGGTGCATCACCAAACTGCTCATCGACTTCGTTGAAAAGCGAGAACAGGGCGCCGACCTGTTTCAGGGAGAGATTTCTGTCCATCCAAGGATACAGGATTTCATCCTCCCGCTTGATATGTTCCCTAAGCAGTTCACCATAGGCTTCCAGATGGTCCTGTACGGACTTCCTGTCCCCGTTCTCCACACCGGCAATGATCTCCTGAACATGGTTGCGGGCTTGCTTGTGATCTTCTCGCATGGTAGCGATGATATCCAGATTCTCGTCAAAAAAGATAAAAAGTATCTCCTCTTCTTTGGCATGATGGTACCTGTCGGCATAGGATCGTATGAAATTGACGCAGTCGAGTATGAGCTTTTTCCCCTCCGTTGATGTAATATCCAGATTATCGATGATAGCGGGAAGCAGCGCCAGAAACCGCTTAATGACGATATGTTCGTCAACAAGCTTTTTCATGGGGGGTGAATATGCCGCTTTCACGGCAGTTCGCGGTTTCCCGACGATTCCGGGAAGTACGACATCTTTGCCGGGATAGATAACTCCGCCCATAGCATGCATGAGCAGACGCTCCTCATCCGGTGCGAGATTATGGATTTCCACAATATCTTTTAACAGGCATGAACCTACGCTGCAGGATGCACAACCAATGTTGAATTCGTTGAGAATATGTTCGATTTCCGGAAACTCGGTCATTACTTCTTTTATACCCTTGTGTAGGTATTTATCCATAGGTTATCCTCCGATCTCTTTGGTTTATATCAGGTTTGTCTCTGGGTTGATTCCATCAATAAAGGAGCATGGGTGAGGCTGTCAAACGCCCCGGAAACTTCCAACAATGTTGCATTTTTCAGGTACAAAAGCACTTGTGTGTTCACTAAAGTAAGCAGATTTCCCATAATGCAGCGGTTACTGCTGCACTTCTGTGTTTCAAACAGGCAGTTCTTGGATTTAATCGTCCCTTCAATTGACTCGACGATATCGAGCAGTTTTATATTTTCAACCGGTTTCCGTAACATTACTCCACCCTTCGGGCCTCGAACGGACTTCAAAATATTCGCTTTGACAAGGAGCTTGAGAACTTTGTGCAGATGAGCCTCCGACCCATCGAGCGCCGATGCTATTTCCCTGGCAGAAACCAACCGGTCCGGTTGAGATGATATGAATGCCATCGCATGTAATGCTAACGATGTTGCCACTGAGAAGTGTAAAAAAGTATCCACGGGAAGCATCCTTTTCCTATTTTAGTACTAAAATACCAAAATTATTTAATTTGTCAAGTAAAATATTCAGGCTCTTCTCCAAATAATATATGACGACATAAATAATTGCGCATGTTTTGAGTGTTTAGATCCTGAAACGAGTTCAG